>NZ_JBSFGK010000124.1:0-18974 GCF_053596495.1 Kitasatospora sp. NPDC001683 | reverse complement strand
GCTGAACTACCTCAGCCCGATCGAGTTCGAACAACGATCAGTTACGCTGGCACTCGCCGCATAGCACTGGTGTCCACACCTCGGGGGGAGCCCCCAGCTTCACCGACGACCTCTACGCCCTCCCCGCACCCGCCGAAGCTGGCGAGTTCCGGCTGGTCTGTGCGGAGCAAGGTACGGAAGTCCCGGTACTCCGGCAGCACTCACCGCGGGCGCCTGTTCAGACCCCTCGGACAGTCTGGCGCTCTGCCATGGTCTCCTACCTGTAGCGTCATCGGCATTCCGTCTCTTCGCGGTGCAGCCGCGCCGCGAGCCGATCCCTGGTGACGCCATGCGCCGTACTTCTGCCGTCATCGCCGTAGCCGTCGTTCTGTCGGCCGTCTTCGCCTCCCAAGCCGTCGCGGCGCCAGCCGTGATCGATGCCCCCAACGCGAGGGGCCGCCGCCGAAGTGGGCTCTGACGGCGGGTTGCAAAGGCAGAAGAACGTGGTCGACAGCTTCAAGGTCGCAGAGGGCCTCTACTGCGTCATCGTCGACCCGAACGCCGGCATCAACCTGTCCAACGCCCTGATCCTGGCCAATACCGGGGGCCACGCGAGCAACGCCGTGACGATCGGGCGGCCCAACTCGTCGTGCGACTACCGGCGAGACGCCATCACCGTCGTGACCCTCAGGGACAACATCCCTGCGAACGCCGGCTTCGAACTCGCGGTTTTGTAGCAGGTGATCAGCGCCCTGATGGAGTCCGGACACGGTACGTCGTGTCCGGACTTCGAGTGTGTCCGCCTGTGACGCGCTGTTGGCCACAATCGTCTCCGATGTGTCGCTCGCGTCGCGGTGGCGCGGCTGCGCCGGTCCGCCGGCCGCTACCCGCGCGACCCGCAGTTGACCGCCCTGCTGGGCGAACTGCACGCCGGCAGCGAGGAGTTCCGGAAGATCTGGCGGCGCATCCGGTCCACGCCCCCGGGCACCGCGCAAGACCGTGGAGCACCCGGTAGCCGGCACGCTACGGCTGAACTGCGACATCCTGCTCGTACCCGAGGACGACCAGGAAGTCGTCCCGAATCACCGCAACGCGTCGGCCGAGGGCCGCAGCGGGTCGGCCGAGGGCCCGCAACGCGTCAGCCGAGGGCAGCGATGATCGGCGCCCAGGTGGCACCGGTGAGTACGGCCACCGCCTGCTGCTCGGAGAGCGGGGGCGCGGCCCGGGTCGGCTTCGGCACCTCACCGTCCGTGCCACCGCCGGTGCTGTTCCACTGCACCATCTGGAGCTGCGCGCCGGTCGCCTTCATGGTGACCGTCATCGTCCAGCGATGGGCGGCGTCGAGGTTGCCCGAGTGCTTGGCCACGGTCCGTTCCGACATCACCAGGGCCCCGCCGGGAATCTCGGCGCTGCTCGGCAGCTCGCGCAACGTGCAGGTGTCACCGGCGGCACGCGGGGGTGTCTGGTCGCAGCTCAGCCCGTCACCGTCCCTGAGCGGCAGCCGGAGCCGCACGGCCGAGACACTGACGAAGGCGGCACCCTGCCCGTCGTCGAGGACCAGTTCGCTGTTGGCGACGAGCCCGCGGGACGGATTCGCGGGGTCGATGCTCTGCCCGGTCTCCTGGCTGAACCGGCCCCCGGGGAACGTGCCCTCCAGGGCCTGGATCATCTGGGTGTCGGTGATCGCGGCACGGGGCGCCGCCAGCGGCGTCATCTCCTTGTCGGATCCTCCGAGGTGGCTCCCGAGCATGCCGGGGGTCACCAGGCCGGCCGCCGCGATCACGGCGCAGGCGCCGGCCCCGGCGATGACGCCGGCGACGCCCCGACGACGACGGCTCCGCCCGCGCTCGACGGCTCCGCGCAGGAGCGTGGTGAGGTCGGGTTCGAGGGAGTCGGTCGTGCGGTCCAGGGCGCGGGCGAGGTCTGTTTCAAACGGCATGGTGGCGTCACCTTTTCTGTGTGCTGATGGGGGCTTTGCGGCGGCTGTGACCTGCGTGCGCGGTGCTCAGTGCGGAACCAGGTCCGACAGGCTGTCGCCGAGCAGCGCACGCAGCCTGCCGATCGCCCGGGTGCCCTGGGAGCGGACCGCGCTGCTGCTCAACCTGAGCATCTGCGCGGTCTCCTCGATGCTGCGGTCCTCCCAGTAACGCAGCAGAAGCACCGCCCGGTCGCGGGGCGGCAGTTGACCGAGCGCGTCCAGCAGGGTGAGCCGCAGCGCGGTGTCCGGCCCGGACGCGGCGCCGTCGGGCAGGTTCCCGACGGGACGCTCCGTACTGCTGCGCCGACGCCGCAAGCTGAGGAACGTACGGACCAGAACCGTCTGCGCGTAGGCCGCCGGGTTGTCCGCACCGGACACCCGCTTCCAGTGCACGTACACCCGGCTGAGGGTCTCCTGGACCAGGTCCTCGGCAAGATGCGCATCGCCGGCCGCGAGGACGTACGCCGAGCGGTACAGCGCCTTCGCCCTCGCCGCCACGAACTCCACGTACTCGTTCTCCCGTGCAGATTTCACTCGGTCCCCGCCCGTTCCCTCGTCCTGTGATCCCCGTGCATACCCGTCATGACTGCGCGGGACGTCAGGATGTCGCGGGGGCGGGGCACCTTCTTCAGAAGACCCCACCGGCCAGCCTCACGGCTTCCTCCAGGCGGATGCCCTGCCGCCATGACCGGCCTCGACGAACCGGTCCACAGACGCCAGATCAAACACACCATCCCGGGGCCGAAGGACCAGCGGGCCAACCGCAGGCGCCGAGGAAGTCGAGGAGGCCGACCCGCCGGCTTCGACAAGGAGAAGGCCGGCCGCCGGGGCGGCCAGCCTGTCCGAGGACGACATCCTGCACGGGCGGGCGTTGCTGGCCGGGTGCCATCCGGGCCTGCCAGGCCGGCCACCGGGTCGCGCTCGCCACCGCCGCCCAGTGGGTCGACCGCCTGGCCGCCGCCCACCAGGCCGGACGGCTCCAGGACGAGCTGGTCAAGCTCGGACGCTACCCGCTGATCGTGATCGATGAAGTGGGCTACATCCCTTTCGAATCCGAGGCCGCGAACCTGTTCTTCCAGCTGATCTCGAACAGATACGAACGCGCGGGCGTATCGTCACCTCGAACAAGCCGTGCGGACGCTGGGGAGAGGTCTTCGGCGACGAGACCGTCGCCGCCGCGATGATCGACCGACTCGTCCACCACGCCGGCATGCCGTTGGGGCCGCTCACTCTCCCCAGGGGGCGGCAGTGGTGGTGAGTTCGAGGCACCGGTCTCACCCTGGACGTTTGAGCGCCCCGGTGGCCCGGCTGCACGGCGCCCACAGCTCGCTGGTCACCGAGGTGGCAGTGTTCGTCCTGCGGGCGGCGGTGACCGATGCCCGAACTCTCGTACAAATGGCGAGTGCGGGCGGGTTCAGTCGGTGGCAGTCTCGGCGTGCCGATGGACAGCGTCCTTCGGATGCTGAGACAGCGGAGCGGTGACGGGTGGGCACCCTCTCCTCCTGCCCGGGCGGGGCTCCGCGACAGGCTGGTACAGCGCCTGCGCCGCCGTGAAACGCAGGCCCCGACCGTGGTGGTCAGGGCGGCGATCACCCGGGCGTGGCGTACGAGCGCCCAGTCGACGGCCATCGCGTCCTTGAGTGCCTGGTCGACGTTCACGGTTTCTGCTCCCTGCTCCTGGTCGGTGTCGACCCGCCGCCGTCATGGCAGCGCGGCAGCCGACCTGCCGTGTCCGCGAGACTACGGATCGCGGCGAAGTGACGCGCCCTGCTGTTCGGGACCGGCCGCGATTGGACGGGTACAGACCAGCGTCGACTGCAACGATCGCGAGTTGAAGAATTCTTCACATTCATAGATGCTGTAACTCTGAATCCAGAGGTCCGGTTCGGTCGGGGGTGGTCCGGTGCGGGAAGTGGCGACGATGAGTGATGTGTTCGACGACGAGCTGCGCGGTCAGCTCGCGGAGGCGCGGCGGCAGCTCGGCCTGGCGCGTGCGGCCGGCGACGAGGACGGCGCCCAGGCGTACGTGCCAGCGGGCGAAGTAGGCGTAGACGGTCTGGTGCGGCGGGTAGTCGTGCGGGAGGTAGCGCCAGGGGATGCCGGTGCGGTCGACGTAGAGGATCGCGTCCAGCAGGTCGCGCAAGTCGTGCTCGGGTGGCCGGCCGAACACCAGGGCGCGTTCGGTGCGGGCCTGTCGCCATGCGGTGAGGGTGGGTTCGACCAGCGCCCAGCGGGCGTCGGACAGGTCGCTCAGATACGGTCGGCGAGCCGTCATGATGACGACATACCGCGCGATTGCCGTTTTGACGATAGGCCGCGGCGCTCGGCGGACAAGTACGACTCGACCTGGCTTCCTGGGATGAGACCGGAGTAACGGCGCAGATCCGACGGGCATTCGTGCAGTGGTGGCGCTGCTGTCCCAACAGCCCCGGAAGCCCCTTCAAGCGGCTCGATCGAACGGCTCGGAAACCGGTATCAAACAGCTCCCTCACGGACGAAACGCCCAGTCAGTACCTGTTTCTGAGGGTGTGCGAAGCGTTCGTCAGGGCCAGGAATCGAACAGTGCCCTCGGGTCAGATGCCGCCGGCGAGCCGGATCGGCGTCGTGAGGAGGAACAGCTGGCCGGCTGCGGCGGCGGGCTGGAAGTCGAAGACGCTGGTGAACGGTCCGGTGATCAGCAGCAGGGTGCGGTGCTCGCGAACCGCTCGGCGCCACTCGCGGGTGGCGGCGATCTCGCCGTCGAACCAGGTCAGGCCGCCGGGACGGCGGATCGTCAGCCGGTTGTCGGCCAAGACGGCGGACCAGGTCGGGTCGGGGGCGGCGGCCAGTGCCGGGGTGGCGGTGTCGCGGTCAGCCCAGCCGTCTTCGAGGGCCAGGAGGCGGCCGGGGGCTGTGGGGACGACCAGGACCGGGCGGCGGTCGGGCATCAACTCGGGCCAGGGCTGGCCGCCTAAGCCGGTGCTGCTGATCATCTCCATGCGCGGTCCCTTCCCCCCGGCTCGCCCGTTCACCCCGTCGCCGGATGGATCACATCATCGGCCCGAGCACCGGCTCTGCGCTGACGAATCCGCTGACGGGCAGGTCCAGGCCATGGGAGAGTGGGAGTCAGACGGTTCCTCGGGCCGCTCCCGGTGGCGGTCACCGTGGTGACCGCCGAGGTGATCAGTCCCGCTGGGCTTCGCGGGGCTCCGGCTGTCCCTTGCGCCGGGACTGCCTCTGGGTGATGCGCCTGGTCATGATGGTGATCGCGGCCCAGGTGATCAGCGATTCGGAGTGCTGGACGAGGCGTTCGTAGTCGCGGGCGTGTCGGCGGGCGTGCATGATCCAGGCGTGGGACCTCTCGACCACCCAACGCCGGGGCAGGACGACGAACCCCTTCGCGTCCTTGGGCCGGCTGACCGTCTTGACCGTCAGGTTCGCCGCGGCGATGCCCCACACGGCGCTCGGCGACCTGGAACGCGAGCTGCCCGCCCTGGCCGCCACGATGGACGCCGCCGTGACCACCGACCGGACCGCCCGCCCGCCCGCAGCCTGCCTGTGAACCTGACAGAGGAGTTTGGTACGTGGCCGGTTGCCGTCAAATAGCGTCATCGCCCTCGCAGAGGGCCACACCGGAGGCCGGAACGATTCGCTGCGGGTCGGCCCTACACGGGGACCTTCCGCTGTGGCGTTCTGTACGGAGTGGAGGGCTGGGGCTACGTTCGGTTCGACGGGGCCTGGTCCAGGGGGAGAGCGAGAGACAATGCCAGCTTGGCAGGCTTGCCTGTGGGGGCTGTTGGGTGTGGGGCTGGTCGAGGTCCATGGCCTATGGTCTGCGGTGCGGCCCTTCAAGGTACCGAAGTGGCCGTGGGTGGACGGTCGCGGGCGACCCCAGGTGTGGGGTTACGTCATCGCCGTCACCTGCAGATGCGTAATGGGGACAGGCCTGAACGCCGTCTATGCGGCTGCGGGCCAGATCGCAGGTCCCCTAGGGGCGTTGACCCTGGGAATCGCGGCTCCGCTGATCATCCAGCAGTTGGCGACCCGGAGCGACATCTCCCCGAACTCACAACCCGATCTCCCACAGGCGCCAGACGTTTCCGCTGAGGCACAGCCCGTGATCTCCGTTGGCCCGGAGGCAGCGCTACGGACCGCTGAACTGCCGTTTGGGGGCCCTGATGCCCACTGAGGGTCCCCGTGTCCTCCAGGACGCTAAGAAGCATCTGGCCGGCAGGCGTCCGGGGGCGCTTCCTCCGCAGCGGACGCTGTGGCAATGGGTGCGCGCCGCCCTCGCCTTCCAAGCCGCCCTGCCGCTTCCCTCTCAGGAGGGCCAACACCAGGAACAGGCGCAACCGCAGGAGGCGCCCGCTCGCGTTTCCTGGGCCTGGCCAGCTGCGAGCAGGCCCGTGTCTGTCCGCCCTGGACGGGCAAGAACCAAGCTTGCCGTGGCGCTGTGCGCCATCGCCGCGCTCATCGGCCTTCTCCTGTTCAGCACCCAACAGAAGCCTGACCACCCACCCACGAGCCCGCCTTCGTCGACGTGGTGGACGCCGGATTCCCCACATTCCACGGAGGAGTCACCATCGCCTGTGCGGCCTTCACTACCTTCGCCTCCAGCGCAATCGAAGTCCTCCCAGCCCCGGGAGCCGGGCCGGTGAGGCGCAGGAGGCCGGGTTCCGGGGAACGAGGGGGGAGCGTTCCGCGGGGCCCGGCCGTGGGAGGCCGGCCGCGTCGGGGTCACGGCGAGCAGCAGCGCTACGGGTGCCCCGGACTGGAGGACTACCAGCCGACTCTCCGGATCCGTGCTGCGGCCGACCTTCGCCGTCCGGCTGTTCACGGCGGAGATCAGGTAGACGAAAGACGGCTGTCCTGTCGCACCGAAGTTTGACCAGTCTCAGCGAGTTTGACCGGGCGGCTCCCGGGCCCCACTACCTTCCGACGGCTACTGGGATCCCGCGGAGGGCGGCCAGCAGCCGCTCCGGGGTGGCGCCGAAGGCCGGCGCGGCCCAGTCGTCCCAGGCGATCCACTCGTCCCGGGCACGGTCGTAGTGGGCGCGTGGGAGAGCGTGAGCGCATCACGCGCCTGATCCGCGAAGCCGCCCCTCCCGAGCCGGGCTGAACCGGTAGTCCATGCTCAGCGGGCCGTCGGCGTACAGCTCCAGCAACGCCAGGAGCCGGGTCTGGACGGTGCGCAGCCCTGCCACCGGGCAGTTGCCCCAGCCGTCGGCGTCGTAGGCCTGGCAGGGCGCTGGGGTCTTCTTCGTCGTCATACGACCCGCACCAGGGCACCATGCTCGCGTTGAGCACCGATGGGCGCCGGCTCCTGGAAGACCGCCTCGCTCACGAGGCCTGGGAGCGTTCCGGCGTGGCGCGGGGAGACATCGCGTGCTCGTGAGCGACCCTGGGCCGCAGCCAAGCTGGCTGTCAGTCCCAGCGCCTAACGTGATCACATGAGTTCCTCGCTGAGCCCCTTCCTGATCAACCCCACGGACGCCCGCGGTCTCGTCGGCTCCCGCGACGAGCAGCTGCTCCAGGTCATCCGCGACGAGTTCGGCGACCAGCTCGCCTCCTCCGATGACTGGTTCTCCTCCGAGATCAAGGACGGCGCTCCCACCGCGTACGAGGCACTGCACGCGGTGGTTCACGGCGGCCCCTACTCGGACAACCCGGAGCACGCCTTCCAGTACGGCTACGCCTACAAGCGCCTGTGCGCCCTGACCGGCAGTCACCTCGACAACTCCAGCTTCTCTCCGTTCCGCGGGACCTGGCTGGACGTCGTCGACGAGGGCCTTCAGGCGCTGCGGATCACCGCGGTCTCCCTTGCGGAGTTCGGCTACAGCTCCGGCATGCCCGACGGGATCCCGTACTCCTACCTGCCGGGCTGCGGCGTGTGGACGCACGAAGCCTGCCTGGAGGCGCTGGAGCAGTTCGAGCAGACCAAGCGGGACAATCACGCCCCGCCACTGGAGCCCGAAGTCGTCGAGGCCATTGCCGACGTCCTCGCCTGGCTTCGCCACGCGCAGGCCCGCCCCGGATTCGGCGTCATCGGCTTCGTCTCCTGAGCGGATCTTCCAGCTGCGGCGGCCGCCCGGAGCGCAGCGGCCCTGCCTGATTGCCCGAGTGCTGAGCCCGAAGGAGGTCAGTGGGCAGACGGCCCGCGCCCGTACTTCCCGGCCCTGGTTCTCGGTGGCCGACCGCCGGCGCGGGACGACGGCGGAGGCGCCTTCGGGTGCTCGGCTCTGGTGCGCTCCAGGGCCTCCTGGAGGCCCAAGGCCGCCGGACTGGAACCGCCGCCGGGTCGGTTGCGGGCTGCGCCCGCACCTGCGACGAGGACCGCCGCGCGGCACTCGGCGAGCCGGCTGGTGGCGGTGCGCATCAGGGTCTGGGCGTGCTCGGGGTCGGTGGCGGGGGATCGGCCCGTTGGCGCGGGGCACCGTTGTGCTCGCTGCAGCCGCCGAGCTGATCGCACCCCAGCTGGACGACCCCGACCCGGCCACCCGTGAAGCCGCCTCCGCCTGATAGGGCGTCAAAGCAACCCCGATGCCACCCTCAGGCCCCCGGCTCCCTGCCCTGGCCCGCCCACCACGCAGCGGCCGGCCCCAGCCGGACGCGGAGAAAACGGCACAGCGCAGCAACCACCCACACCGACCAACGCCCCACCCACCCCCACCACAACCACCACCAGACCGGGGCCCAGGAAGGTAAGTCAGCATGGTGAGGACGCTGTCTCGGCGCCCCCGACCAGCGCAAACAGCCGGGCAAGCGGGACCAGAGCCGGGCGCCGAACCGAACCCCGGACCGAACCCCCGGCCGCACAGCCAGGGCCCCTGTACGCGGGCGACCACTCGGCGGGCCGTGCCGGGAACCGGACACCGGGCCGGCCGCCCCGGCTGAGGCCACCGTGCGGCGCGTACTCCAGAGGGTCGACGGCGACGTGCTGGACGCGGCGATCGGTGCCTGGCTGGCCGAGTGGGCCCGCCACGGCACGGGCGTCGGCCGCGCGGGCGGGGTCGCCGGTACTGCCCGCGGCCCGCGTCCCTGCCGACAGGCCGCCTACCGGGCCCGCAGACGCGCCGAAGCCGCGATCCCCGACCGGGTCGTTAGCGGCCCGGGGCGAAACTCACCGCCCCGGGGGCGGAACTCCCCACCGCAGGTCAGCGCCCTGCCGCACCTCCCGGGTGAGAACGGGTCAGGGGGGTGGCGCTATCAAGAGCGGGTGCGCGCCTGCGCGACAGCCGGCGGCTCGTGCCCGATGGGTCGCTGGTGGTGTGCGGGGCGGGCGGCTCGGCGAGGCCGAGGTCGAGCGAGGCGATCGGGAACTCGGGGGTCTGCGTGGGCAGGACGAGGTCGGCGACCCTCAGGATGGCATCGCACACCTGTCGGCTGCGAAGGTCCAGGTCGACAGGTGGACTGGCCACCAGCACGCCGCGCACGTCGGTGACCGGCACGCGCAACCGTGTCACCCGGGCGAGATCCTCCGGCGGGACCCACAGGTCGTCGGTCCGGAGCGGGGGGTGGGTCATGTCGATCCACCAGCTACCAGGCGCCATCACGGCGAGGACGCGGCGGGTCTCCTCGAAGATGTGCGGGCTGGGCTCCGCGACGGCGAACGCCGTCACGAGCACGTGGGCACCGCCGGTCGGCGGGGTGCTGGTCGTGAAACCGGCGTCGGCCAGGCGGTCGGCGACGCTGCGCGCCACAGATCCGGTACCCAGGACCGTGACGAACTCAGGTCTCATGCTCTCCCCCTCAGTACCGCTGCCGCGCAATTCGAAGAACGAACGCAGGGCGCGGGCGCCCGGGGAAACCGAGCCACCGCACCATGACGCCGACGGTGGCAGCGTGCTGGAGCGGAAAGCTGCCCTCGGCGGGTGGTGTCGGGTGCCACGCGGGTGACGGCAGCCTCACCCGCGCGGCACCCGGGCGGTCAGGCCGAGACGTGGTACCAGTAGCCGCCGGTGGTCAGAGTCACGTAGTGGACGTTGCTGTTCGTTTCCTTCGCCTCGTACATCATGTCGGCGCCGGTGGTGGGGTCGGTGCCGGCGTAGAGGACGACGTGCACGGTGTTGTGGGCGTCGGTGCCGAAGTACTCGACGTCGCCGGGGCGGCGCTGGGCCTCGGTGATCGGGGTGAGGTGGCTGTCCAGGGTCTGCTCGGTGGTGCCGCCCCCATTGGCGAGGTCGATGCCGGCGCCGAACCAGAAGGCCGCGCGCACCAGGCCCGAACAGTCCAGGCCTGTGGTGGTGTTGGCCGCGCAGGGCTGGGGCCCGGAGTATTGGTCGCAGGTGCCCAGGGACGGGCCGGGGCCTTCGCCGCGCAGGGAGTGGCCGCCGCCCCACACGTAGGGGACGCCGAGGTAGGACTTCGCGGCGTTCAGGACCTTGGCGGGGTCGACGGCGCCGCTGGGCAGCGGGGCGGGGGTGCTGGTGTAGAGGGCGTTCTTGACGGCCGTGCCGACGATGCCGTCGATGGTCAGGGCATGGGTGGCCTGGAAGTCGCGCACGGCCGTGTCAGTGGCCGGGCCGAACTGCCCGTCCACGGTCAGGCGGCCCGCGTGGAAGGTGTTCAGCATCGTCTGCAGGGTCGAGACGCACGCGCCGGTGGCGCCGGTCCGCAGGTCGCCGCACTGGGTGCGCAGGTCCACGGTGCCGGAGGCCGCGGCCGCCGCCGCGTCGAGCGCCGACTTGGTGGCCGGGCCCACGATGCCGTCGGGCGTCAGGGAGTGCGAGGCCTGGAAGGTTTGCACGGCCGTGCCGGTGGCCGACCCGAACTGCCCGTCCACCGTGAGCTGGGAGCCGGTCAGGTTGAGCTCCAGCTGGAGCTGGGTGACGCAGCCGTCGGCCTCACCCTGCTGCAGGTCGGCCGGACAGGCCGAGGAAGTCAGGGGTATCGGGGCCGGCGCGGCCGTGGCGGACGCGCCCGTGGCGGTGTACGCGCCGACGCCCGTCAGCGCGGCCGCCAGGGCCAGGCCCAGCGACAACCGGCGCCGGGTGGACAGGAGGGTACTCACAGAAGGCTCTCCAGATTCATGATGATTCGCCAGGGAGGACAGGGTGCTTCACCCCCTGGTGCTCGGCGTGCTCGACGGACAGATCCGGACCGTCCCAACGGCGGTCAGCACCGACAAGCTGGGGCATGTAAGCCCGGTTGGCGGGTGTCCGAACGACCTCCCGCGAGTTGCGACGCACCCGAAAGCCGACTGGGGACCGCTCAACTCGGACAATCATGTCCTTTCCGGGATGGTCTGAACGCTCGGCCCAGACTCAGGAGCGCTGGCGCAGACGGCCGGTGAACTGCATCCGACCGCATCCAGGACGAGCCTCCCCGAACCTTGGTCACACGGCTATCCGCTTTCGGATCGCCAGGGACCGCACGTTTGTGGATAGCCGAGCGGTGAGAGCGCGTACTCACTCCCCCTCCCGGCCAGCCGGTCCCTCCCTCGCCTCGCTCAGCAGCTTCGGCGCAGCGTTTCGGACGGCGTCTGTCCGAAGGTCTGGCGGTACACCGCGCTGAAGCGGCCCAGGTGGGTGAAGCCCCAGCGGCAGGCCACGTCGGTCACCGTGCCGTCGGCGCGGCCGTCGGCGATGGCGAGGAGGTCGCGGTGGGCGTGGTCGAGCCGGAGCTGGCGCAGGTACGCCAGGGGCGTGGTGTTCAGGTGCACGCGGAAGCCCTCTCTGAGGCTCCGGAGGCTGGTTCGCGCGGCGAGGGCGATGTCCGCCACCGAGACCGGCTCGTGCACCTGTTCCTCGCAGAACGCCTTGGCCCGGCGTACAGCGGGCAGCAGGGCGGCCGAACCGCTGTCCGTCAGGACGTCGCTCTGGCAATGGCGTTGTGCGTCCAGCAGGCCGTCGATCAGGAGCTGCTCGAAGTGCCGCACTCCCAGTGGCGAGCGGTGGCTCAGCGGCGATGCGACGAACTCGTGGAATCCCCGGACGAGTTCGATCCACGAACGGATCAAGGGATCCTGCTCGTCGAGCACCGGATCGAAGCGCACCGCGGCGGTGGAGGAATCGGCCCTCCGTACCTCCAGGGCCTGTGCGACGGCCCGACCCGGAATGATGAGGATGCGGTTGCGTGCCTCGCCGTTCCACGTCATCGAGACCCGGCTGCCCGGGCCGACGATGCTCCGAGTGGACGGCAGGACCACGCCGTCCACGGTGACGACGCCCGCGCCCGACATGGGCAGCTGGACGTTGTAGAAATCCCCCAGCTCTCCCGGGCAGACGGTGACGTCCGTGCCGTATCCGAGTTCGTAGAGCATCACCTCCCCTTCGTGGAGGCGGCGGAAGCGCCCGTTCGGTCGTCTGCCGTTCAGCACGGTCAAGCGGTGCGGCGCGAGCCGCTCGGTGACGACATCATGCAGTCGATCGATGTCACCACCCTCGTACAGGAGAGCGGGATCTCTCTCAGGGCCGTTACGGAGCGAGTCGTTGGGTGACACGGACGTACCAAGCCTCCGCGCATTGGATGGGATGGGGTTGGCTGAGTCGGACCGGATCTCCGGACGATGGTGCTCGATCTGTCGGGGTGGGGGCGGGCACGCCCGGGAGGCGATGCACAGTCGGGTGCTCCCTCGCAGCGAGCACACCGAGTGGGTTTGATCCGCCAGCCCCAACGATGGCCCACGCCCCCGAGGACGGACAGCCCGTCTCCGTCCCACCCGGCCGACCGTTCCGTCCCACGACGACTACCTGCGACTTGAGACGCCGGTCAGCAAGGATTGAGACCGCCGCGGCCCTGATGGGACAGCAGAAACCGCGGCTCCGCCCGCCGCCTCCCAGGGCGACGTTGTCGGCCCGCAGACCGGTGGCGACATCAAGGCCGACATCTACAACGTCTACCCGGCCGCCCACACTCCGGCGACTACTCCACCCAGAGCACCATGAGCACCTGGATGAGCAACTGCAACAGCCAGCTCCCCGGCTAATCACCGCTGCCCGGCACCGAGTAGCCGGTCGCAGGTGGTCTCGCGTCGTGCGCACGACGCGAGACCACCCTCGCAGCGCATCAGGCGAAGCCCCGGGCGGAGCGGCGCTCAACACAGAACTCGTTGCCCACGGGGCCGAACACAGCTCACACCACCGTTGCCCGACCGACAACGCGGACCCCGCCAGGCAGATCACCGACAGGCTGACGGTGATCACATCCACAGCCATTGAGCAGGCCGTCCACGACACGGAACAACAACCCGCGGACGGGACCTGCAACCTCACCGCCAATGACTCAGCCCTGGCCCTGAGCTTCCCCCGGTGTGTGGGAGGGCTTGTCAGAGCGGGTGTGGGTGGTTCGACGGCCACTGGTTCGGCCGTCGCCTGGTCGGCGTAGTGCTTCGCCTCGAACTCGTCCGGGCTGAGCCAGCCGAGACGCTTCTGGATGCGACGGGTGTTGTACCACCCGTCGTCACGGGAGGAACGTAACCGCCGGGAAGCTCGGGGACGGCCCGTCGAGCAGGTGCCCCTGACGGTGGCGCAGGTGCTCATCAAAGAACGCGAGCGGGTACGCCTGCTGGATCTTCACCCCCTGGTCAGGGTCGAGGGTGCCGATCGAGTCCTGGAGCTGCTGCCCGCTCCACCCGAGCAGCCCCGCGATCTGCGGGAACAGCGCCTCGTTGTCGCCGTACGACACGTGGACGGCACCCTGGGCCTGGATGTTCAGCCGCCACCCGCGCAGGTGCGACCAGAACGCGGCGGCTGCGGGATCCGTGGCCCGGGTGAACGCGGCGGACATCATCATGAACGGCCTGTCCAGATCGCCGGCCAGCGGCGGGTTCATCTGCATCGGGCCGTCGATGCTCAGCCCGGCCCGGATGCGCTCGTCCGCAAGCGTGGCGCAGGCGGTGGCCGTTCCGCCCTTCGACCAGCCGAACGCGCCCATGCGCTGGGGGTCGAGGGAGCCGAGCAGCCCGGCTGGCAGCTCCCGCTGCTCGACGTCCGGATTGCACCCGGCGGCGAGTTGCTCGACGCAGTCGAGGACGAAGCGCAGGTCTGCGGCGAAGTCCCCGGGCAGCGTCGGCGCCTTGCGGTCGTAGAGCGGAACGGCAACCCGGCCGGCGGGGAACTCGGTGTACGTGTCGTACTGGTGAGCGATCGTCACGACTGCGTATCCGTGGCTGGCGAGTTCCTGGACCATGATGGTGTGGTCGCCCTGGTAGCTGTGCGCGCCGTGCGAGTACACGAGGACGGGCAGCCGCCGGCCCGACCGCAGCACCGGAGCGCCTGCGTGGCCGGCGGTGAGCGGGGCCAGGGGGGCCAGGGCGCTGAGGCCCGCGTCGGCGAGGAACGCCTGAAGGGCGCCGGTCGGCATCCAGGGCGCCAGCGGGTACCGCTCGACGTCCCGGGCCGGGTACCAGACGGTGGCCATCAGCTCGCGGAAGTGCCCGGGGCCCGCGATGTCGTCCGGGCGCGACCGATCGACGAGGTGCAGCTGGACCGTGCCGACCGGGTGCGGCCCGGTGGGCACGGGCAGCGTGAGCCGCGTCGGGGCGGGGGCGGGCGCGCTTGGAGCGGCCGTGCCTGCCCACGCGGTGTCGGCGACGGCGGCAAGCGGCACGGCGGCCCCGGCTGCGAGTGCGGCTCCCAGCATGCGCCGGCGCGTGATGCCCTCCCGGCCGGTGAACGGCGTGGTGGCCATGGTCCCTCCCGTGGTAACGGATCGTCCATCATGCCGCCAGCCAGTCCGGGGCACAGGGGGAACGCTGCCACGCGCCCCTCCAGTGCGGCATCAGCCCACCGATTGATTGCTCGCGCGGGCATCGGCCCATGGATTTACATCCTGGGGCCAATGCTCGCCGGGGGAGTCAGGCCGCCGGAGGTCGCTCGGCCGCGCGAGAGCCCCGCCCCCTGCTCGGCTATCCACAAAACGCGAAGTCCCGGCGACACGAAAGTGGATAGCGGCGTGTCCACCATCCGGCGAGGCTCTTCCCTGAACGCGGCCGGAACCGGATCACCGGCCGTCGGCGCCAAAGCCACGGACCCCGGTCGGCGTTCATCCCACCTCTGGAAGGGACTCCTCCATGAGCATCACGTCGCGTATCACCAAGGCAGCCGCTGCGACAGCCGTCGCGGGCGCCGCCCTCTTCACCCTGGTCGGCACCGCCCCCGCCGCCCAGGCCGCGCCGGCCGGCTGCAACGCGGGCGGCCTGTGTGTGTACTGGAGCTCCAACTACAGCGGCAGCGTCCAGACCGTCTACCAGGACAACAACGACCTCAGCATGTACGCCAACTTCAAAAACAGCCAGGGCGGTTCGGCGTTCAACAACGGCAACAGCTGCAACGTCGTCGTCTACGCCCAGACCAACGCCCAGGGCCAGGGCTGGATCCTCTACCGGGGCCAGGGCTGGAACGTGATCGGGGACAACCTGCCCTCGATCCTCTCCAACCGCTGGTGCACGGTCTGACCCAGCGATGAAGACCAGGACCACCCTCGCCCTCGCGGCGGTCCTCCTGGGCCTTGGTGCCGCCGGATGCTCCTCCTCCGGCGGCACCACCCCGCCCGGGGCCCTGCCGCGTCCCTTCGGCGGCGTCACCCACTACGACGAGGAGCAGCGCGCCGTCCTGCACGACGCCGAAGAAGTCCTCGTCGCCGGGTGCATGCGCGAGCGCGGCTTCGCCTACCGCCCCCAGGGCCTCGCCACCGGCGATCACCGCGTCGACGCCAACCCGTACGGGCTGCTCAGCGGCGACCAGGCCACCAACGACGGCTTCGGCGTGATCAGCACGGCGCTGAACCTGAAGCAGGCGGCCGACCCCAACCAGGACAAGGACGCCGACCAGGCCTGGAAGGCCGCTCTCCTGGGGACGGACGCGCACCGGGTCACCGTCGACCTGCCCGACCACCAGCAGTTCTATTACAACGGCGACTCCTGCCTCACCCAGGCCCGCGACGCCCTCTACGGCCCCGATTACTTCCGGCTGTTCAACACCTTCCAGGTCCTCGGCAACAAGGTCGTCAACGACGTCCAGGCCGACGGCCGGTACACTGCCGCCGAGAGCCGCTGGCGTGACTGCATGTCCGCCGCGCACCAGAGCGCCGCCCATCTGGCGGACCCGGTGGCCATGATCGACCGATGGGTGGAACAGGACGGCGGCGACCCGGCGAAGACCCACGACCTCATCGGCCGCGAGCTCGCCCTCGCGAAGACCTCGGCCCGCTGCCAGGACCGGGCCGGCCTGGCCGCCACCGTGGAGCAGGTCCAGACCGACGTCGAGAAGACCGTGATCGGGACCGACCAGCCCCTCCTGGACCAGCTCCGCGGCCTGCGGCAGCAGGCCCTCGCCCGCGCGGGCCACCCGGCCCCGACCGCTACCCGTTGACGACACGGCCCCGGCCGTGCCCGCCGCCGCACGCCCGAGGTTCCTGCCCGCCCCGGCGGCCCGGCCGACGGCCCGCGACGGTGCGTCAGGGACATGTCTCGTCAGCGTGGTCGTGGGTGATGGCGCAGCCCGGCGCAGCCGGGTCGAGTGGGTGACGGGGACTCGGCGGCACCAGCAGCTCAGGCAGCCAGGTGGGCCAGCAGCGTGTCGCCCCGTCGGGTAGGGGCGCTCGACGGGAAGCAGTTCCCGCGCGGCGTCCAGCTCCCCGCCCCGCACCTGGGCCTGGACCGTCCGCGCGAGCGCGGTGACGTCCTCGACCGAGACGATCCACTCGTCCGCGAAGCGCCTGGCGGCCTCCCCGACGAGGCCGAGCTGAAGCGAGCGGTGCGGAAGCGGCTGCAGGTGCAGATCGCGTTCGGGATCCCACTGCACGCGGGCCGGGGACCGCCTCAACTCGCGCTTCCAGCCAGCCCGGTCGGCGTGCAGCCCGGGTACGTAGTGGGAGAGGCAGCTGTTCCGCAGGGCCCATTCGAAGCCCTCGCGGCCGATCTCGATCGCGAGGACGGTCTCCTGGCCCTCCTTCGCCGCCCAGCCGCAGCGGTACATCATCCAGAGGAACGACGGCTTGATCCACGATCCGGTCCCGCTTCCACGCCGCCGGAAACCGCCCGTCCCGTGCGGCCGGCAGGCCGATCGCCGGGCGGTACCGCCTGGTAGACCGTCACCGTGGAGGCAGTGTGCAGGGCTCGGACCTGCAACGTGGGCACTGGCATGCCCACCAGGTTCGGTCCTCGGAGCGCATCGCGCCAGCAAATTCCTCGAACTCCGGCGGCGGGTGCCAAGGCCCACCTGCACGCGCCACCGGGCGGCAGACCGCAGAAAGCGGTGCTGCCGCCCGGTGTGTCCCGCCCGGCCGAGCGGCGGCGTCAGTCGACGAGGTGTCGCAGCCGCAGGGTGACGCGGGCCCGGGCGCCTTCGCAGGCGGGCCGGCACCGAGTGACGCGCCCACTGGATGTTCGCGGCTATCGGCGCCACCTCGGCTCCGCGCCACGGGTTGTTCCGGTAGCTGGACGGCTGGTCCGCGTCGGCGGGCGGCCGCCGGCCGGTGGTCCGGCGCAGCGTCGGCTCGGGGGTCGGTATGTCGCCGGGGGCGCGGCCATGGCAGCGACCGTAGTGACCGGGGCTGCGGGTTGGCTCGTGTCGCGGGGCGGTCGGCTCGGTGACCCACGTCCAGGGCGACATCGGTGGTGGTGAACGTGTGGGGGCGGCTGAGGTGGTTGGCGGCAAAACGGCCGGGCTCCCCGTCGCCCCGGTGCTCGACACCGAGGCGATCACGCGGGACAGTAGCTGCTGCGGTGCGATGAAGGGGGCCGGCGCGGTGCCGGGGCCCGCGCTGCGTTTGTGGTGCCTGGTCAGGCGGCGCCGGCGTCCCAGACGGTATCGACGTCGGAGCGCCGTTCCTCGTGTGCCTTGGCGTCCCCTGCCAGCTTGATCTCCGAGACTTTCAGTCCGGACCACGTCCACGCGATCTTCACCAGCCGGGTGGTGTCACAGCGGTGGCTCTTACAAGATTTTCGTAACCGGTGATCGCCCTCGGCTCTGGTCAGCTGAGCAGGATGCGCTGGCGTAGAAGGCGGTGTCCGGCGCGGCCGTAGGTCTGCCGCTTGAGCAGCTTGATCTTGTTGTTGACGCCCTCGGTGCGGCCGTTGTGCCAGGGCAAGGTGAGGGCGTGGTCGACGCCGGCGCGGTCGCGCTCAAGGCCGGTGGCGTAGGCGTGCAGGAACGGCAGATCCGCCGCCCGGACCCGTGTGATCCATCCGGTCAGCGCCTCGGCGTTGGCCGGTTTCGGGGTGAGGAGGGCGGCGAAGTCGCCTACAGCGTCTGCCAGGGCAGTCATCTCCGGGCAGGCGCCAGCGAGCTGGTCACGCAGCACTCGCTGGCCCTCGCGCAGGTGGTCGGGGTCGGTGAGCAGGAGGCGGGCGGCCTTGCGCGGGGAGAGGCTGGCGTGGTCGGCCTCGACCCGGCCCTGGTTGATATAGCGGACCAGGAGGTTCGCGCTGCCGGTGTAGCCCAGTTCTCTTATCTCGCGCAGGAGGTGGGTGACGGGCACTGCGGGGTCCTCGGCCCGGCGTCGGCGTAGGTGATCGCGGTAGGGGTCGACCAGGGTGGGCCGGTAGAGGGGCGCCCGCACCATGCGCTCGGGCTCGGTGTGGCGGGCGTAGCGCTTGACCGTGTTCAGTGCGAGGCCCAGACGGCGGGAGCATTCCAGCAGGCCGACCCCGGCATCGAGCAGTTGGTGGACCTGCTGCCACCGCTCGAGGGTGGTAGCGGCGCGGGTGCCTTCCCGAACCAGCATCCGCTGTGGGCTGCGATTTCCTTCTGAGCAGCCTCGGCCAGGCCGTGCCACAGGTGCCAGCGGTCGCAAACTTGAGTGATCGCGGGGTCGGCATCGGTGGTGGCCTGGGCGAAGCCCCCGGCGCCGTCCCGGCAGACGGCCTCGATGCCGGGGTGGGCCTTCAGCCAGGCGGTCACCGTCTCCATCTTGCGGTCCGGCAGGACTTCGATGCGCTCGCCGGTGGCGGCGTCGATCAGGATGGTGGCGTAGCGGTGGCCCCGGCGCAGGGCGAAATCGGGCCTTCCTCCCGAAGTGTGGACACCCCGGACACTGGATCGCGGAGATCCAGAGGAAGAGGAGTCCCCCGTGGTGATGAAGGTGTACTCGCCGG
>NZ_JBSFGK010000123.1:0-19046 GCF_053596495.1 Kitasatospora sp. NPDC001683 | reverse complement strand
GTCCGTTTCGCCGACGCCCTCGAAGTCGCCAACACCGGCGCCTGGGTGGAGCTGGGCCCGGACGGTGTGCTGTCCGCCCTCGCGGACAACGCCGTTCCGGTGCTGCGCAAGGATCGTAGCGAGTACCGGCAGGCCGTGACCGCGCTGGCGCACGCCTTCGTCCACGGCGCGGACGTCGACTGGCCGGCCCTGTTCGCCCCTCACGACCCCCAGCGCGTCGCCCTTCCCACCTACCCCTTCCAGCGCGAGCGCTACTGGCTGGAGCCGGTTTCCGCCGGTGACGTCTCCTCGGCGGGCCTGTCCGAGGCCGGCCATCCCCTCCTCGCCGCCGCTGTCGAACTGCCGGACGGCGGGCTGGTGTTGACCGGGCGGATCTCCCTGTCCAGCCACCCCTGGCTCACCGACCACACCATCGCCGGGACGGTCGTCCTGCCCGGGGCGGTCCTGCTCGACCTGGTGATCGCCGCCGGCGACCAGGCAGGGGTGGCCCGGGTGGAGGCGGCCGTCGAGGCGGTGCCGCTCGTCGTGCCCGAACACGGCGCGCTCCGGGTGCAGGTGGCCATGGGTGCGGCGGCCGACGACGGCCGACGGCCGGTCACCGTCCGTTCGCGCCCCGACCAGGGCGAGACCGACGCCGAGGCCGAGGAATGGACGACGCACCTGACGGCTACCGTCGGCGCGGAGCAGCAGAGCGCCGAGCAGCGGACCGCCGAGCCGGCGCCCGGGAGCCCCGGCGCGGAGCTGGCCGAGGAGACGGTGGCGGAGCGGATCGCCGAGCAGGGCGTCGAGTACGGTCCGGCCTTCCCCGGGCCGCGACGGGTGTGGCGGGAGGAGGACCGGGTCCGGGCCGAGGCCGAGGTGGCCGAGGCGGGCGGATTCGTCCTGCACCCCGCCCTGTTGGACGCGGCGCTGCGGTCCTGGGCGGTTGCTCAGGGCGCGGCCGAGCCGCTGGTTCCGGTGGCCTGGTCGGGTGTGCAGGTGTACGCCGGGGCCGCCACCGCCGTCCGTGCCGTGATCGACCGCGCGGAGGCGGCGGACACCGTCTCGGTGGTCCTCACCGACCCGGACGGCGCGGTGGTCGCCACGGCCGACGCGGTCCGGCTCGCGCCGTCGTCGGCGCCGTCGCGGGCCGGGCGTCGCGGACCGGACAGCCTCTTCCGGCTCGACTGGCAGCCCGTCGCCGTCCCGGCCGCCCCGGCGGACCCCGTCGACTGGGCCGTTCTCGGCGAGGCGCTGCCCTGGCGACGACAGCCTTCGCCCGCCCGCGTCTTCACCGACCTCGGCGCGCTGAGCAGTGCCGTCGACGGGGGTGCCGCCGTGCCGTCGGTGGTCCTGGCCCGCGTGGTGCCGCCGGCCGGGGACCCGGTGGACTCCGCGCACGCCCTCGCGCGGGACACCCTGGACCTGGTCCAGCGGTGGCTGGCGGACGAGCGGTTCGCCGACTCCCGGCTGGTCCTGGTCTGCGCGGGAGCCGTGGACGGCGGGGATCCGGTGGCCGCCGCCGCGTGGGGCCTGGTCCGTTCGGCGCGGTCGGAGCACCCGGGCCGGTTCGCCCTGGTGGACCTGGAGCGGGGTGAGGACGCCGCGCTGCTGACCGCCGTCCCGTTCGGCGAGGAGAGCGAGGCGGTGGTCCGCGACGGCGCGGTGCTGGTGCCCCGGCTGGTCCGCGCGGCCGCCGCCGAGGCAGCCCCCGGTCCGTTCGACCCCGACGGCACCGTCCTGGTCACCGGCGCCACCGGTGTGCTGGGCAGCCTGCTGGCCCGGCACCTGGTGCGGGTCCACGGCGTCCGGCACCTGCTGCTGGTCAGCCGCAGCGGCCCGAGGGCAGCGGGCGCCGAGGAGCTGCGCGCCGAGCTGACCGGGCTGGGCGCCGAGGTGACCGTCGCGGCCTGTGACGCGGCCGACCGGTCCGCGCTGGCGGCCCTGCTGGCCGCGGTCCCGGCCGAGCACCCGCTCACCGCGGTCGTCCACACGGCGGGTGTGCTGGACGACAGCCTGATCACCTCGATGAGCGCCGGGCAGCTGGCCGGGGTGCTGCGGCCCAAGGTCGACGCGGCCTGGCACCTGCACGAGCTGACCCGCGACCTGGGGCTGTCCGCCTTCGTGCTCTACTCCTCGGCCAGCGGTGTGCTCGGCGGTGTCGGCCAGGCCAACTACGCGGCCGCCAACGCCTTCCTCGACGCGCTCGCCGCCCGGCGGGCCGCCGAGGGCCTGCCCGCGACCTCCCTGGCGTGGGGCCTGTGGGCGGACGCCAGCTCGATGACGGGCCACCTGTCCGAGTCGGACCTGCGCCGGCTGGCGCGCGGCGGCTTGGTGCCGCTGACCGCCCAGGACGGCATGGAGCTGTTCGACCGGGCCCTCGCCGTGGACGAGCCGCTGCTCGCGGCGGTCCGCTGGGACCTGGGCGCGCTGCGCTCCCAGGGTGCCGCGCTGCCGTCGGTGCTGCGCGGTCTGGTCCGAGTGCCGGTCGGTCGCCGGGCGGCCGCGGGGTCGCGGGCCGACTCGCTGCCGGAGCGGCTCGCCCGGGTCGGCGGGGACGAGCGTGAACGGCTCCTGCTGGACGCCGTCCGGGAGACGATCGCCGCCGTACTGGGACACGACGGCATCCAGCGGATCCAGCCCGACCGGGCGCTGTCGGACCTCGGCTTCGACTCGCTGGCCGCGGTCGAACTGCGCAACCGGCTGGCGCTGTTGAGCGGCGTCCGGCTCTCCCCGGGCCTGGTCTTCGACCACCCGACCGCCGCGGCGATCGCCACCCACCTCGCCGAGCGCCTGGTGCTGCCCGACGCGGAGCGGCAGCCGGTCGGCAGCGTGGCGGCGGAACTGGACCGGCTGGAGGCGGCGTTGGCCGCCGCACCGGAGGCCGAGGTGGACGGCCGACTGGTCGAGGCCCGGCTGGAGGCACTGCTCGCCCGGTGGCGGGAGGCCGCGGCGGGCCCCGAGCGGGCGGGGGAACGGGAACGGATCGCCAGCGTCTCGGTCGACGAGCTGTTCGACATCATCGACGCCGAGCTCGACACCCCGTGACCGACCCGGGCACGGCACGGAAGCGCACGACGCAGCACAGGAAGGAACGACAGGTGTCAGAGCCGGAGCAGGACAAGGTCGTCGAGTACCTGCGGCGGGTCACCGCGGACCTCAAGAGGTCCCGGCAGCGGGTGCGCGAACTGGAGGACCGGGAGCACGAGCCGATCGCGATCATCGGCATGGCCTGCCGCTACCCGGGCGGGGTCCGGTCGCCGGAGGACCTCTGGCGGCTGGTCGCCGAGGGCGGCGACGCGATGTCGGAGTTCCCGACGGACCGCGGCTGGCCGGCCGACCTCCACCACCCGGACCCGGACCACCCCGGCACCACCTACGCGCGGGCCGGCGGGTTCCTCCACCGGGCCGGGGAGTTCGACGCGGGCTTCTTCGGGATCTCGCCGCGCGAGGCGCTGGCCATGGACCCGCAGCAGCGCCAGCTCCTGGAGACGGCGTGGACGGTCGCGGAGAGCGCGGGCATCGACCCGCTCGCGCTGTCCGGTAGCGACACCGGCGTCTTCGTCGGCGCGATGTACCAGAACTACGCGCTGCGCAAGGGCGAGGTGCCCGAGGAGGTGGAGGGCTACCTGATCAGCGGCAGCGCGGACAGCGTGGTCTCCGGCCGGGTCTCCTACGCGCTCGGCCTGGTCGGCCCCGCCGTCACGGTGGACACCGCCTGCTCCTCCTCGCTGGTGGCCCTGCACCTGGCCGCCCAGGCGCTGCGCAACGGCGAGTGCTCGCTCGCGATGGCCGGCGGGGTCACCGTGATGTCCACACCGACCCTGTTCCTGGAGTTCTCCCGGCAGCGGGGGCTGTCCGCGGACGGGCGGTGCAAGTCCTTCGCGGCCGCCGCGGACGGCACCGGCTGGTCCGAGGGGGTCGGCCTGGTGCTGCTGGAACGGCTCTCCGACGCGCAGCGCAACGGTCACCGGGTGCTGGCGGTGGTGCGCGGCAGCGCGGTCAACCAGGACGGCGCGTCGAACGGCCTGACCGCCCCCAACGGGCCGTCCCAGCGCCGGGTGATCCGCCGCGCGCTGGCCAACGCGCGGCTGACCCCGCTGGACGTGGACGCGGTGGAGGCGCACGGCACCGGCACCAGGCTCGGCGACCCGATCGAGGCCGAGGCCCTGCTCGCCACCTACGGCCGGGACCGCCCGGCCGACCGGCCGCTGCGCCTCGGCTCGGTGAAGTCCAACCTCGGGCACACCCAGGCCGCCGCCGGCGTCGCCGGTGTGATCAAGATGGTGCTGGCGCTGCGGCACGGCCTGCTGCCGAAGACGCTGCACGTGGACGCGCCCTCCCCGGACGTGGACTGGGACTCCGGCGGGGTCGAGCTGCTGACCGAGCCGATGGCCTGGCCGGAGACCGGACGGCCGCGCCGGGCGGCGGTCTCCGCGTTCGGGATCAGCGGCACCAACGCCCACGTGGTGCTGGAGCAGGCGCCCGTCGAGGCGGCCCCGGAGCCGTCCGGGCGGGCCCGCGGCGCGACCGCCGGCGGCGTGGTGCCGTGGGTGGTCTCCGCCCGGGGCGCGGAGGCGCTGCGCACCCAGGCCGGTCGGCTGGCCGAGTTCCTCGCCGCCGGGCCCGGGCCCGACCCGGTCGACGTCGCGTGGTCGCTGGCGACCACCCGCGCGGCGCTGGAGGACCGCGCCGTGGTGCTGGGCGGCGACCCGGAGCAGTTGCTGGCCGGGCTGCGGGCGGTCGCGGCGGGCGCCGAGCACCCGGCGGTGGTCCGCGCCGCCGGTCCGGCCGGGGCCGGGCGCGGGGTGGCCTTCCTGTTCACCGGGCAGGGTTCGCAACGGGCGGGCATGGGAGCCGGGTTGGCCGAGGCGTACCCGGTCTTCGCGGCCGCGCTCGACGAGGTCTGCGCCGAACTCGACCCGCTGCTCGGGGTTTCGCTGCGCGAGGCGATCACCACCGGGACCGCCGCCGACGGCCGCTCGCTGGACCGGACCGACCTGACCCAGCCGGCGCTGTTCGCCGTCCAGGTCGCGCTGGTCAGGCTGGCGGAGTCCTGGGGCATCCGGCCGGCGGCCGTGGCCGGTCACTCGATCGGCGAGCTGACGGCCGCGTACGTCGCGGGCGTGTGGTCGCTGCCGGACGCCTGCGCCGTGGTGGCCGCCCGCGGCCGGCTGATGCAGGCGCTGCCGTCCGGCGGCGCGATGCTCGCCGTGCAGGCGGACCGGGAGCGAGTGGCGGCCTGGGTGGCCGAGCAGGCGCCCGGCGTCGACGGCGAGTTGGCGATCGCCGCCGTCAACGGCCCGTCCTCCGTGGTGGTTTCGGGTCGGGCGCGGGCGGTCGAGGCGGTCGGCCGGGCGGCGCGCGAGGCCGGCTGCCGGACCAAGGCGCTCACCGTCAGCCACGCCTTCCACTCACCGCTGATGCGGCCGATGCTCGACGCCTTCGCCGAGGTGCTGGCCACCGTCGCGACCCGGCCGCCGGTGCTGCCCGGGGTCGCCGCGGTGACCGGGCAGTGGAGCGACGGCGACTCGTGGGGCTCCCCCGCCTACTGGGCCGAACAGGTCTGCGCGCCGGTGCGGTTCGCGGACGTGGCCGCCACCCTGCTCGCCGACGGCTTCGACACCTGCCTGGAGGCCGGTCCCGACGGTGTGCTCTCGGCGCTGGTCACCGAGACCGCGGAGCACCTCGGGGCCGCGCAGCGCACCGACTCCCAGGAGGCTGCCGACGGCTCCCCGGACGGCTCCGCGGACGCCTGGCGCCCGCGTGCCCCGCTGGCCGTCCCGCTGCTGCGCCGCGGCCGCCCGGAGCGCGCCGCCGCGCTGGCCGCGGCCGCCGCACTGTTCGCCGCCGGGGCGCCGGTCGACTGGGCCGGGCTCCTCCGGGCCGGATCCGACGACCGGCCCGGGCCGGTCGAGCTGCCGACCTACACCTTCCGCACCGACCGGTACTGGCTCCCCGCGGAGACCGCGGAGACCGAGGAGGCCGAGGGAGCCGTCGGGACGGGCGGTGCCGGTCCGGCCGACACCGAGTTCTGGCGCCTGGTCGAGCAGGGGGACCTCGACGGACTCACCGACGCCCTGCAGGTGACCGGGGACGTTCCGCTGAGCCGCGCGCTGCCGGCGCTCTCCACCTGGCACCGCTCCCGCCGCGCGGACGAGCAGGCGGCGCAGTGGCTCTACCGCGCGCGCTGGCAGCGCCTGCCCGCCGCCCCGGCCGTCGTCCCCGGGCGCTGGCTGGTCGTCGTCCCGGACGCCCCCGG
This sequence comes from Kitasatospora sp. NPDC001683, assembly GCF_053596495.1. Lineage (NCBI taxonomy): Bacteria > Bacillati > Actinomycetota > Actinomycetes > Kitasatosporales > Streptomycetaceae > Kitasatospora > Kitasatospora sp. NPDC001683. The sequence goes on along the minus strand of NZ_JBSFGK010000123.1, from coordinate 12,805 downwards.
GGAGCGGGCCTGGTCGACGGCGGTGGTCGAGGCGCTGCGCGGGCACGTCGAGCCGGTCGTGGTCCCGCTGGGCGAGCGGGCGACGCTGGCCGACCGGCTGCGCGCCGTCCTCGCCGAAGGGCCGCGACCGGCCGGACTGCTCTGCCTGGCGGGTGTCGACGAGCGGCCGGAACCGGGCCACCCGGAGGTCACCCGCGGTCTCGCCGACACCCTCGCCGTCCTCCAGTCCGCACCGGGCCTCGGCCTCCCGGTGTGGCCGGCGACCAGGGAGGCGGTGGCGGCGACCCCGCAGGACGGCCTGGCCGGCTTCGCCCAGGCCCCGGTGTGGGGCCTGGGCCAGGTGGCCCGGCTGGAGCAACCGCAGTGCTGGGGCGGGCTGGTGGACCTGCCGGCCGAGCCGGACGGGACCACCGGTGCCCTGCTGGCCGCCGTGCTCTCCGGTACGGCCCGGCCGGGCGGCGAGGACCAGGCGGCGATCCGCCGCGCGGCCGTCCACGTCCGCCGGCTGGTCCGCCACCGGCCCGCCGCCCCGTCGTCGCCATGGCGCCCGTCCGGCACCGTCCTGGTGACCGGCGGTACGGGCGCGCTCGGCGCCGAGGTCGCCCGCTGGCTCGCCCGGGAGGGCGCCGGGCACCTGGTGCTCACCAGCCGCCGGGGACCGGACGCGCCGGGGGCCGCGGACCTCGCCGCCGAACTGACCGCGCTGGGCGCCGAGGTGACCGTCGCGGCCTGCGACGCGGCGGACGGCGAGGCGCTCGCCGCGCTGCTGGACACCCTGCCCGCCCCGCTCACCGCCGTCGTGCACGCCGCCGGCGTCCTGGACGACGGGGTGCTCGCCGCGCTCACCCCCGCCCGGCTCGCCGAGGTGGCCAGGGCCAAGGCCGTCGCCGCGCTCAACCTGCACCGGCTCACCCTCGGTGCCGAGCTGTCGGCCTTCGTGCTGTTCTCCTCCGTCGCCGGCACGCTGGGCAGCGCGGGGCAGGGCAACTACGCGGCGGCCAACGCCTTCCTCGACGCGCTGGCCGAGCGCCGGGTGCGGGACGGCCTGCCCGCCACCTCGATCGCCTGGGGTCCCTGGGCCGGGGCCGGGATGGCGGCGGGGGAGGGGGTCCGGGAGAAGCTGGCCCGGTTCGCGGTCGAGCCGATGGCGGCCCGGCCCGCCCTCGCCGCGCTGCGGACGGCCGTGGGCAGTGGCGCGGCCACCGTCGCCGTCGCCGACGTCCGGTGGGCGCGGCTGGTCGCCGGAGGCACCCCGCCGCCGCTGCTCGCCGAGCTGCCGGAGGCCCGACCGGCCCCCGGCGCCCCGGCCCCCGCGCGGACCCGGCTCGCCGATCTGCCGCCCGCCCGACTCGACCGCGCACTGCGCGAGTTGGTGGCGGAGAAGGCGGCGCAGGCGCTGGGCCACCAGGACAGCTCGGCGCTCGCGGCCGACAGGTCGTTCCGCGAACTCGGGCTCGACTCGCTGACCGCCGTCGAACTGCGCAACGCGCTGGCCGGCGCCCTCGGGGTGGCCCTGCCGCCCACCCTCGCCTTCGACCACCCCACCCCGCAGGCCCTCGCCGCGCACCTGCGCACCCTGCTGCGGCCGGCCCCGGCACCCGCAGCCGACCGTGACCTCCCGGCCGGTGCGCGTCCGACCGCCGAGGACCCGATCGCCATCGTCTCGATGGACTGCCGCTTCCCCGGTGGTGTCACCGGCCCGGACGAGTTCTGGGAGCTGCTGGCGGCCGGGCGCGACACCGTCACCGGGTTCCCCACCGACCGCGGCTGGGACCTGGCCGCCCTCTACCACCCCGACCCGGACCACCCCGGCACCAGCTACACCCGCCACGGCGCCTTCCTCGACGCCCCCGACCGCTTCGACGCCGCCTTCTTCGGCATCGGCGCGCGCGAGGCGGCGGCCATGGACCCGCAGCAGCGGCTGCTGCTGGAGATCTCCTGGCGGGCCGTGGAACGCGCGGGCCTGGACCCGCTCTCGCTGCGGGAGAGCCGCACCGGGGTCTTCATCGGCACCAACGGGCAGGACTACCTGTCCTTCCTCGACGGGATCCCGGACGGGCTGGCCGGCTACCTCGGCACCGGCAACGCGGCCAGCGTGCTCTCCGGCCGGATCGCCTACACCCTCGGCCTGCACGGCCCGGCGCTCAGCGTGGACACCGCCTGCTCCTCCGGGCTGGTGGCCCTGCACCTCGCCGCCAACTCGCTGCGCACGGGCGAGTGTTCGCTGGCCCTGGTCGGCGCGGCGACGGTGATGTCCAGCCCGGGCGTCTTCGTGGACTTCAGTCGCCAGCGCGGCCTCGCCGAGGACGGTCGCTGCAAGGCGTTCGCGGCCGCCGCGGACGGCACCGGATGGGGCGAGGGGGCCGGCGTGCTGCTGCTCGAACGGCTCTCCGACGCCCGCCGCAACGGCCACCCGGTGCTCGCCGTGCTGCGCGGCACCGCGGTCAACCAGGACGGCGCCTCGAACGGCCTGACCGCGCCCAACGGGCCGGCCCAGCAGCGGGTGATCGGAGCGGCGCTGGCGGCGGCGGGCCTGGCGCCCGACGAGGTCGACGCGGTCGAGGCGCACGGCACCGGCACCACGCTCGGCGACCCGATCGAGGCCCAGGCGCTGCTCGCCACCTACGGGCAGGGCCGTCCCGCCGACCGCCCGCTCCACCTCGGCTCGGTGAAGTCGAACATCGGCCACACCCAGGCCGCCGCCGGACTCGCCGGGCTGATCAAGATGGTGCTGGCGCTGCGCCACGGCCTGCTGCCGAGGACTCTGCACGTGGACGCGCCCTCCCCGCACGTGGACTGGTCCACCGGCGCGGTGTCCCTGCTGACCGAGCCGGTCGCCTGGCCGGAGACCGGACGGCCGCGCCGGGCGGCGGTCTCCGCGTTCGGGATCAGCGGCACCAACGCCCACGTCATCCTCGAACACGCGCCCGAGCCGGCGCCCGCCGAGGCCCCGGCCCGACCGTCGCCGTCGCACCCGTCGTCGCCGGTGCCGATCCCGCTCTCCGCCCGGAGCACGGCGGCGCTGCGCGCCCAGGCCCGGCTGCTGCGCGGCCACCTCGACGCCCACCCCGGGCAGAGCCTCGCCGACCTCGGCCACTCGCTGGCCACCGGCCGTGCCGCGCTCACCCACCGGGCGGTGCTGCTCGCGGAGGACCGGGCGGGCCTGGCCACCGGCCTCGCCGCCCTCGAAGTCGGCCGACCGGCCGCCGGCCTGCTGGACGGCCGGGTGGCCCCGACCGCTCCGGTGGCCTTCCTCTTCACCGGCCAGGGCAGCCAACGCCCCGGCATGGGAAGGGAGTTGTACGAGTCGTTCGAGGTCTTCCGGGCGTCCTTCGACGAGACCTGCGCGGCACTCGAAGCACGGCTCGGCCACCCGCTGCGGGAGGTGGTCCTCGCCCCGGCCGGCTCCGCCGAGGCCGGCCCGCTCGACCGGACCGGCTACGCCCAGGCGGCGCTGTTCGCGCTGGAGGTCTCCCTCCACCGGCTGGTCGGCGCCCTGGGCCTGCGGCCGGACCTGGTGGCCGGCCACTCGGTCGGCGAACTGGCGGCCGCGCACGCCGCGGGCGTCTTCGACCTGGACGACGCCGCCGCGCTGGTCGCCGCCCGCGCCCGGCTGATGCAGCAACTGCCGCCCGGCGGCGCGATGGTGGCCGTCGAGGCGGGCGAGCAGGAGATCGCGGAGCTGGTCGCGGACCGCGCCGGGCAGGTGTCCGTCGCCGCGGTCAACGGACCCACCGCCACCGTGCTCTCGGGCGACGAGGACGCCGTCCTGGAACTCGCCGCCCGGCTGGCGGGACGGGGCCGGCGCACCAAGCGGCTGCGGGTCAGCCACGCGTTCCACTCCCCGCGCATGGACGACATGCTGGCGGCGTTCCGGGCCGAGGCCGAGCGGATCTCCTACCGTGCGCCCGACCTCCCCCTCGTCTCCAACCTGACCGGCGACCTGGCCGACCCGGCCGAACTGGCCACCGCCGACTACTGGGTGCGGCACGTCCGCCACGCGGTCCGCTTCGCCGACGGCGTCCGCAGCCTGGAACGGCAGGGCGCGCGCACCTTCGTCGAGCTCGGCCCGGACGGCGTGCTGAGCGCGCTGGCCCGGGACTGCCTCGTCGACCCCGGCGCGGCGCGGACCGTCCCGCTGCTGCGCGCCGACCGTCCGGACCGCGCCGCGCTGACCGCCGCGCTCGCCCAGCTGTACGTGCACGGGCTGCCGGTGGAACTGGACGGCCTGTGCGAGGGCGGCCGCCGGGTCGACCTGCCCGTCTACCCGTTCCAGGGCCGGGTCCACCGGCTGACCGCGACCCGCTCGCTGACCCGCTCCCCGGCGGCGCCCGCCACGGCCGGCGCCGCGCCGACGGCGGACCCGCTGGTCGAGGAGAAGCCGGACGAGGCCGAGACCGGGGCCGAAGCGCTGCGCCGACGGCTGCGCGAGACTCCGGTGGCCGCCCGGACCGATCTGCTGGCCGACCTGGTCACCGGCCAACTCGCCGCTGTGCTGGGAGAGGTGGAGGAGATGGCCCGATCCGGCGAAGCCTTCAGTGAACGCGGACTCACCTCCCTCGGCATGGCCGAGCTGCGCAACCGGCTGCACGAGACGACCGGGGTCCGGCTCGCCCCGTCCGCGATCGTCGACCACCCGACCCCCGTCGCGCTGGCCGGCTACCTCGCCGCCCGCATCGTCGAGTCGCTGCCCGTCGACGAACTGCCCGTCGCACAGGTCCCGCCGGCCGACCGGCGGGAGACCGCCCCACCCGCGGCCGGCCCCGCCGGCTCCCCGCTGGTCACGCTCTTCCGGCAGGCGAGCCTGGCCGGCCGGGCCGGTGAGGGGCTGCGGCTGCTCGCCGCCGCCGCCCGCCTGCGGGACCAGCCGGACGGGCCGCCCGCCGCCCCGCGCCGCGACCGCTTCGCCACCGGCCCCGCCGACCCGCCGCTGGTCTGCTTCCCCTCGCTGGTCGCACCCGCGCACGCCTACCAGTACGCCCGGTTCGCCGCCCCCTTCCGGGGCCTGCGCGAGCTGACCGTGCTCTCACCGTCCGGCTACGCCCCCGGCGAGACCCTGCCCGACACGCTCGCGGAGCTCGTCGGGCAGCAGGTGGCGGCCGTACGCGCCGAACACGGCGACCGGCCGGTCGCGCTGCTCGGCTACTCCTCGGGGGGCTGGCTGGCGCAGGCCGTGGCCGAGGCGCTCGCCGAGGACGGCGGCGCGCCGTCCGCCGTCGTCCTGCTCGACACCCACCTGCCCGGCAGCGCGGGGCTCACCGCCCTGGAGTCGGCGATCTTCGGCGCCCTGGCCGACCGCGCCGACGTGGTCGAGCTGACCACCGACACCGGGCTGAGCGCCATGGGCCGCCACTTCGAGCTGTTCCGCGACTGGCGGCCGGCCCCGGTGGCGAGCCCGACCCTGCTGGTCCGGGCGACCAGCCCCCTCGCCGGAACCCCGGAGGACCGACCGGCCCCCCTGGCGTCCTGGCCCCACCGGCACCGAACCGTCGACGTGCCGGGCGACCACCTGACCATCATCGGCGACTCCGCAGCCTCGACCGGCCGTGCCGTCGAGACCTGGCTGTCCGGAGCGGAACGGGAGCGAGCGACACGATGACCAGCGGACCCACCCCTGCCGACTCACCGGCCGCCACCGCGCCGGAGACGGTCTTCGGGCCGACCTTCCTGCAGAACCCCTATCCCGCCTACGACGTCCTGCGCACCGAGGCGCCGGTCGGCCGCCACGTGGTGAAGACGCTCGCCTCCGAGGTCAACGCCTGGGTGGTGACCCGGCACGAGGACGTCCGGGCGCTGCTGGCCGACCCGTCGCTCTCCAAGGACGCGCTCGGCCTGCCGCGGATCATCGAGCGCCACGCCCTGCACCCCGACGGCTCGGCCGGCAGCAACCCGCGCAGCATGCTGTTCAGCGACCCGCCCGACCACACCCGGCTGCGCCGCATCGTCTCCAAGGCGTTCACCATGCGCCGCGTCGAGCGGATGCGGCCGTGGATCGAACAGCTCGCCGACGACCTGGTCGACGAGATCGTGCCCGGCGCCGAGTTCGACCTGATGGAGCAGATCGCGCTGGCGTTCCCGATCTACGTGATCGGCGCCCTGCTCGGCGTCCCGGCGGCCGACTTCGCGGACCTGCGGCGCTGGAACGGCGTGCTCACCAGCGTCGAGGCCGGCGCCGCCGAGAAGCGGGAGGCGATCGGGCTGTCCTACGCCCACCTGGAGTCGGTGGTGGCCGCCAAGCGCCGCGCCCCCGCCGACGACCTGGTGAGCGCGCTCATCGAGGCCGAGGAGGACGGTGACCGGCTGGACGGCGGCGAACTGATCTCCAGCCTCTTCCTGCTGATGAACGCCGGCTACGAGACGACCGCCAACCTGATCGGCAGCGGGGTGCTCGCCCTGATCCAGCACCCCGACCAGCAGCGCCGACTGCGCGAGGACCCGGCCCTGCTCTCCGGCGCGGTCGAGGAACTCCTGCGCTACGAGAGCCCGTTGAACCTCGCCACCATCCGGTACACCACCCGGCCGGTCCAGGTCGGCGAGGTGGTCATCCCGGCGGACGAGATCGTCTTCGTCTCGCTCTGCGCCGCCAACCGGGACCCGGCCGTCTTCGACCGGCCGCACGCGCTGGACGTCGGCCGGAAGAAGAACCAGCACCTCTCCTTCGGTCACGGCATCCACCACTGCATCGGGGCGCCGCTGGCCCGCCTCGAAGGGGAGGTCCTGTTCGGCCGGCTGCTCGGCCGCTTCCGGCACTGGGAGCTGGCCGTCCCGGCCGAGCACCTGGTGTGGCGGCACAGCCTCCAGTTCCGCGGACTGGCGAGCCTGCCGGTCCGGATGTCCTGAACCACATCGGCCCCGATGTGGCAACTCCGTACGATCCCAAGGGAGATGAATCACTCATGACCGACAGCACGGGAACCGCCGCAGCGGTGGGCGAGGGCGTGGTCGCGGCCTTCTTCGACGCCTGCGCCCGGGACGCCTTCGACGAGGCGGTCGCCTGCTTCGCCGAGGACGGCGTCTGGATCATGGCCGAGGGGCCCGAGCCCGGCACCACCTACCGGCGGGACCGGATCCGGGACTTCCTGGTCGACCTGGTCAAGAAGCGCGAGGAACTCGCCGACCAGGGGATCGGCCTGGTCTTCGAGCCCGCCGTGGTGGTCGGCGACCGCCAGATCATCGAGTTCACGCTGCGCAACGGCGCCGGCGAGGTGATCGACCGTGGCGTGGACCTCTTCACGCTGAAGGACGGCCTGATCCTCGTCAAGGACGTCTTCCGCAAGGCCTGACCCCGACACCCGCGGCCCCGAGACCCGCGCCCCCGACATCCGCGCCCCCGACATCCGCGTACAGACAAGGAGTTCGTCCGTGTTCGAGAACCTCAGTGAGCACCTGACCACCTTCGCCAACGACATCGACTTCGAGGAGCCGAAGCCCGGCCAGAGCGGCACCTACCAGTCGGAGCTGCGCGACCCGTCCGGCGCCGCGATCGGCACCGTCGAGGGCTCCTACCGGATCGTCACCCGGCGGGAGAGCGACGGCGTCCTGCTCGCCTGCATCAACGAGAAGATCGTGCTCACCGACGGCGTCGTGCACGTCGAAGCCTGGGCGCGCTTCGAGAACCTGATCTCGGGGGAGTGGCTCTACTGCCCGGCCGTCGGGGTGAGCGGACGCTACGCCGGCCGCACCGGGTTCCGGCAGTGGCGCCCGGTGGAGCTGGGCAAGACCGCCGAGGCCAAGCTGGTCTTCTTCACCACCCAGCTCTCCTGACCCGGGCCCATGAGCGGGATCCTTCCGGAGACGACCGGCGCCGCGCGGTTCGCGGGCCGGGTCGTGCTGATCACCGGCGGGGGCGGCGGAATCGGTTCCGCCGCCGCCCGGCGGTTCACCGCCCGGGGCGCCCGGGTCGTACTGGCCGACATCGACCGGGCCCGCGGCGACGCCGTCGCCCGGGAGACCGGTGCGCTGTTCGTGCCGACGGACGCGTCCGAGCTGGCCGACAACGAGAAGCTGGTGCGCGCCGCCGTCGAGCGGTTCGGCGGCCTGGACGTGGTCTGGCTCAACGCCGGTGTGCTGGCCGGTAGTTCGATCGGCGATGGGTTCGACCGCGACGCCTACCGGCGGCTGCTCGCGAGCAACGTCGACTCGGTGGTGTACGGGGTGCAGGCGGCTCTGCCGGCGCTGCGCGAGCGCGGCGGCGGCTCGATCGTGGTCACCGCCAGCACCACCGGGCTCCGCCCGTCGCCCGAAGTGTTCTACTCGGCCTCCAAACACGCGGTGGTCGGCCTGGTCCGTTCGCTGGGGCCCGTACTGGCCGGGGACGGGATCACCGTCAACGTCCTGTGCCCGGGCGCGGTCGACACCCCGCTGGTCGCCGAACGCCTCGCCGCCTGGCGGGCCGCCGGCGTCGCGGTGGCCACCCCGGACCAGGTGGTCGACGCGATGGAGGAGGTCGTCCGGGACGGGCGGACCGGCCAGGCCTGGGTGGTCGGTCCCGACACCGGCGTCACCCCGTTCGCGTTCGCCGACCTGGTCGTGGCCGGCGAGCACCGGTTGCGCTTCGCCGGCGGGAGGGTCAGCAGCGTCCCCGACGACGACTGACCGGACCCGCCCGCGCCCGCGTCACCGGAAACAGGACCGGTGACGCGGGCCCCTGTCACCGTCCCGTCCGACCTCCGAGGAGTACCGCATGCTCTCCGTCAAGGCCGCCGTCGCCCGCAGCAAGGGCGGCCCGTTCTCCGTCGAGGACGTGCTGCTGGGGCAGCCCAGAGCGGACGAGGTACTGGTCCGGCTGGTCGCCACCGGCCTGTGCCACACCGACCTGCTGGCCCGGGACCAGATCCTCCCGCCGGGGCTGCCCGCCGTGCTCGGCCACGAGGGCAGCGGCGTGGTCCAGGCCGTGGGTGAGGCGGTGACCACGCTCGCCCCGGGCGACCCGGTGGTGCTGGCCCCGATGAGCTGCGGCTCGTGCCGCCCCTGCCTCACCGGCCACCCCATGCACTGCGTCTCCTTCCTGCCGCTCAACCTGCGCGGCCGGCGGGCGGACGGTTCGACCGCCTACCGGGACGCGGCGGGCGCCGGGATCAGCGGGCACTTCTTCGGCCAGTCCTCCTTCGCCGACCACGTCGTCGCCCACCAGCGCAGCGTGGTGAAGGTGCGCGCCGACGCCCCGCTCGAGCTGCTCGGCCCGCTGGGGTGCGGCCTGCAGACGGGCGCGGGCGCCGTGCTCGGGGTGTTCGCCGCACCGCCCGGCAGCAGCCTCGTGGTGTTCGGCGCCGGGCCGGTCGGACTGGCCGCCGTGATGGCCGCCCGGATCGCCGGCTGCACCCGGATCATCGCGGTCGACCTGCACCGCGGCCGACTCGACCTGGCACTCGAACTCGGCGCCACCGACGTCCTCGACGGCGGCCAGGACGCGGTGGCCGCCGCGGTGGTCGAACTCAGCGGCGGCGGCGTCGACTTCGCCCTCGACGCCGTCGGCCTCCCGCGGACCGCCCGGGCGGCCGTCGAGTCCCTCACGACCGGCGGCACGGCCGGCATCGTCGGCTCGGCCGGCACCGGCCAGGACCTGTCCGTCGGGCTGGTCCAGATGCTGGGCCGCACGGTGAAGGGCATCCTGCAGGGAGACAGCGTTCCCGCCCTGCTCATCCCCCGGTTGCTGGACTTCTTCATGGCGGGCCGGTTCCCGCTGGACAAGCTGATCCGCCCGTACCCCCTCGCCGACATCAACCAGGCGGTCGCCGACGCGACCGGCGGAACCACCGTCAAACCGCTCCTGCTGCACCATGCGGAAGGCTGACCGGGAGGACCGTTGGCCGGGGGAGATCCCGGCCAACGGCCAGTCGGCCCGGTCCCGTAGGCGGCGGTCAGTGGGCGTCGCGGCAGGCGCCGGCGGGGGTGCAGAGGGAGAGGGATAGCGGCTTGCCGGTGGCGGGGATCCGGTAGTGGTAGGCGGCGAAGGTGACGAGGTCGCCGGCGCCGAGGTCGACGGTGCGGAGCCGGACGGGGCTTACGAGGTGGTCGGGGTCGCCGGAGACCTCGATGTCGTCCACCCGGCCGCGGTAGGCCGTGAAGGCGTAGGAGTCCACACCCGCCGTGGTGTCGGCCGGCATGGGGGTGCGCGGGATGAGGTCCTTGATGGGGCTGAACCAGATGGTCGTGGGTGTCTCGCCGCGGTGGTTGATGACGGCGTAGCAGACGTCGAAGCTGTCCACCAGCCAGAACGCGATCGCCCGGTCCTGGCCGTCGGTGTCGAGGACCGCCATGGTCGGCAGGGTCGGTTTCGGGCACTGGGGTGGGGTGTTGAGCTCGGCGACGAGGTCCACGATCCACTGGGCGGACGGTGGGGCGGGTTCGGGGAGGCTGACCGGGTGGTGGAACGCGCCGGTGTCGAGGACCGGCTCGCACGCGGTGGCCGCCGCCAGTGCCGCCGCCAGCGCCACCGTCGAACAGAGCACCCCGAAGCCGCGTCTCATCCTGCCTCCCCCGGACCGACGGGTGAGCCCCAGGATGCTCCCGGCCCCGGGCGGCGGCAAGACTCCGGGCGACGGCAAGACTCCGGGCGCGGCGTCCTGCCGCCGACCGGAGCCGGGTGCCGCGCGCCGTCAGGCGGGGCGGGGGAGGTAGGCCAGGCCGTGGGCGCCGGGTTCGGCGAGCTTGGGGACGGTCAAGCGGGTGACGGGTGTCAGGGTGTCGAGGTCGATGACGTCGACGGTCGAGGAGAGGACGGCTGAGACGTAGCCGAGGCGGCCGTCGGGGGAGGAGGTGATGGTCAGCGGGAACCGGCCCACCTCGACCGAGCCGAGGGGCCGGTGGGTGGCGGCGGAGAACACGGTGAGGCGGCCGGGGGCCTGGCGGCCGAGGGGGGAACCGGCACTGGGGGTGGCGCGGACCTCGCCGGCGAGCAGCCGGCCGGTGGCGGTCAGGTGGACCGGGAGGACGGCGGATTCGGTGGGGAGGACGTCCACCACGGTGGCCGTACGGGTGTCGAGGACGCGGATGCCCGGCTCGGCGCCGGGCTCGGCGGCGAAGCCGAGGTAGGGCCCCGCCACGTACACCCGCTCGCCGTCCGGGGAGACGGCGAGGCCCTCGCTGCCGGGCACCGCCACCTTGGCGGTCAGCACGCCGCGGTCGAGGTCCACGACGGAGACGAACGGCGCCTCCTTGTTGGTGGCGTAACCGGTGCGCCCGTCCGGGGAGATGGCGAACCAGTGCGGGCCCGGGGCGTCGGTGTCGATCCGGCCGAGCGGGCGGCGGGTCGCGGTGTCGATGACCACCACCCCGCCGGGACGGTCGGCGGAGGCCTCGACACTGACGTAGAGCCGGTCGCGGGCGAGGTCCAGGGCCAGGCCGTGCGGGCCGTGCTCGGGGGCGAGGTCGATCACCTCGACGATCCGGCGGGAGTCGGCGTCGATCACGGTCAGCTCGGTGCAGTGACCGTCGTGGGCGTTGTAGTAGCCGGAGCGGTACGCGGTGCTGCACCAGAGCAGCCGCCGGGTCGGGTCGAAGCACAACTCGTGGGGTTGGGCGGCGACTTCGACGGTGTCGAGCAGGGCGTCGGTGGCGACGTCGAAGAACGAGACGGTCGGGCCGCTCTGGCTGACGACGGCGAGGACGTCGCCGGCGAGGTGGGAACGCGGGTCGTTCGGCACGTGGACTCCTGGTACGAGGACTGGTCGCGTGGACGGTTCCACTGTCCGCGCCCGGCTCCGGCCGAACCATGCAAGGATCGGCACGGGATCATTGCCCACACCGCAAAACCACAGCTCAGGAGTCCAGAATGGATCTCAATCTGCTACCGGCCCTGGACGCCCTGCTCCAGGAGAACAGCGTGACCCGGGCCGCCGAGCGGCTCGGGACCTCACCGGCGGCGGTGAGCCGGATGCTGGCCCGGCTGCGCCGGGCGGTCGGCGACCCGCTGCTGGTCCGGGCCGGGCAGGGCCTGGTGCCGACCCCGCGAGCGCTCGAACTGCGGGAGGAGGTGGCGGAGTTGCTGCGGAGCTGTGAGAACGTGCTGCGCCCCGGGGCGGGCTTCGACCCGGCGCACCTGGAGCGGACCTTCACCGTGCAGACCAGCGACGCGGTCCTGGTCCGGGTCGCCGGGCCGCTGACCGAACAGATCCGCGCCGAGGCGCCCGGAGTGGACGTGGTGTTCCTGCCGGAGGCCCTGGAGGACGGACCGGCCCTGCGCCAGGGGCTGGTGGACGTCGAGGTGGGCGTGCTCGGGCGGCTGGACCCGGAGATCCGCACCCGGCCGCTGATCACCGCGCCGGTGGTGGGCGTGGCGCGCAGCGGCCACCCGCTGTTCGAGGGGCGGATCACCGCCCGGCGCTTCGCCGCCGCCGACCACATCGGCGTCTCCCGGCGGGGCCGGCGGCTCGGGCCGATCGATGCCGCGCTGGCCGAGCGCGGGCTGCGCCGCCGGGTCGCGGTCGTGGTGCCCAGCCACACCGGCGCGATGCTGCTGGCCCGGGACAGCGACCTGGTGACGCTCGGTCCGGCGGACTGGCTGCCGGAGACCTTCGAGGCCCTGGGGCTGCGCACCTTCCCGATCCCGCTCGAACTCCCGCCGCTGGAGCTGGGGATGGCCTGGCATCCGCGCAACTCGGTCGATCCGGCGCAGCGCTGGTTCCGTGCGCACCTGGCGGCCGCCGTGCGACGGGCGTAGCGGCCCCGGGGCCGCACCTTCGCAAAGGTGCGGCCCCGAAGGGGAGTTGGGCTAGGCCGGTCCTTCGCACATGACGAGTTCGGATGAACTGGTGATGCGACCGGTACCCCGGTGGGGTGCTGGTCGTTGAGCCTGGTGTGCCGA
>NZ_JBSFGK010000122.1:0-19091 GCF_053596495.1 Kitasatospora sp. NPDC001683 | reverse complement strand
GGCGTGCCCCGGCTCCGGGGCGTTCGGGCCTCCGGCGTCGGGCCCCGGGTTCCAGGCTTCCGGCTTCCCGGCGCCGAGGCGGGGGCGCTGCGCGCCGGGATCGCGGGGCGCGGGCGTCGGGCGGGGCCCCGGCCTGGATTTGGTGCCTCCGGGCGGGCGAGTCGTGGTCGCCGGGGGAAGGTCGTCGTGCTGTCGTGGGCCGCATGAAGACCTCACGCGCGGCCCGGGTGGCCGTCACGACCGCGACCGCCGTCCTCCTCGCCGCCGGTGCCGTGGCCCCGGCCGCCTCCGCGGCGGCGAGCGGCCGGCGCGACGTCACCGCCGAGACCTGCCGTGCCGCGGGCGGGCACGTCGAGGGCAGCGGCTACTGCGTCGACGCCAGTGGCGAGGACGCCTGGGGTGCGGAGATCGACGGTCAGGCGATCAATCCGGACCCGCGCCCCGGATTCGAGTGAGGTACGGCGAGGCCCGGCCCGCGACGCCTGAGCCCCGACGCCCGGCCCGGGCACCGGGTCACGGCACCGGCCGCAGGGTCACCGGTGCCGGGGTGAGGGCCCGCAGCACCAGGTCGATGCGGACCCTGGTGGCGCCCGCCCGGTGCAGGGCGGCGGCGACGGCCCGCAGTTCCTCCGGGCCGGTGCAGGCGAGGCGGAGTTCCAGGTCGGCGTCGCCGGCGAGGGCGAGGCCGCTCCGTACGGCCGGGAACTCCGCCGCCAGGCGGTCGAAGTCGAGCGGGACCGGTCCGTGGCTGATCCGGGCGATGGCGTGCAGGGCCCGGGTCCCTTCGGGGTGTCCCGGGGCGTCCGGGACGAGGTGCAGCGGGGCGGTCACCGGTGCTGGAGTTGTGCGGTCGGGGCCGGGGTGGGTCCGGCGGCGGGGGTGGGGACGGGCGGGGCGACCAGGCGCGGGTCGAGCACCAGGGCGTCGATGCCGAGCGGGGTGGTGAGGGCGCGCAGGGCGGGCTCGCCGAGTTCGGTGTGGACCTGGTCCGGTCCGAGGAGCGCGGCGAGGTCTTCGGGGCTGGAGAACCCGACCGCGCACCGGCGGCCGTCGCGCGTGCGGAAGAGGCGGAGGGCGGTGGTGCTTCCGGTGGCGGTGGTGGTGACCGGGACGTGCCAGACGACGCGGGCCATGCGGATGCTCCCGAGTGGGGTGGTGGTGGCTGCCGGAACTGCTCTGTTCCGACGCTAGGCCGGGTCGGCGCGTACGACAGCGGTCCTGACGCACCGTTGACCGAATGGGATGGTGCGTTGACGCACTCCTGACACCCGACTCACTCGATTGGACTAGGCGGATTCCCCGGCCGCCCGAACTCCGCCCGACCGGTTCCGGAACACCGGCCGACCGCCACCTGATCCGGAAGCGCCGGGAGCGCTCCGCTTGCCGCCCGGTCGGCTCCGGACCACGGTGGAGACGGCCCTCGCCGCGCCCCCGGACGGGACCGGCGCACGCTCCGGGGCGGGGGCAGGTGGAGCGAGGGGCCCGGGACGAGATATCTTGACGTCAAGACGTTGGAGACGTGAAGCGGAGTACCGATGACTGACTCGACCATCATCTATACGCACACCGACGAGGCTCCGGCCCTGGCGACCTACTCGTTCCTGCCGGTGGTCCAGGCGTACGCCTCGACGGCGGGCGTGCGGGTGGAGACCCGTGACATCTCCCTGGCCGGGCGGATCATCGCCAGCTTCCCGGAGCGTCTGACCGAGGCCCAGCGGATCGGTGACGCCCTGGCCGAGCTGGGCGAGCTCGCCAAGACCCCGAGCGCCAACATCATCAAGCTGCCGAACATCTCGGCCTCCGTGCCGCAGCTGAAGGCCGCCATCGCCGAGCTGCAGGCCCAGGGCTACGCCCTGCCGGACTACCCGGACGACCCGCGGACCGACGAGGACAAGGACGTCCGCGCCCGCTACGACAAGGTCAAGGGCAGCGCGGTCAACCCGGTCCTGCGTGAGGGCAACTCGGACCGCCGCGCCCCGCTGTCGGTCAAGAACTACGCCAAGACCCACCCTCACCGCATGGGTGCCTGGACCGCCGAGTCCAAGACCAACGTCGCCACCATGGGCGAGAACGACTTCGCGAGCACCGAGAAGTCCGCCGTGATCGCCGCCGACGGCGCCCTGCGCATCGAGCTGGTCGCCCAGGACGGCACCACCACCGTGCTGCGCGAGAAGGTCCCGGTGCTGGCCGGCGAGGTCGTCGACGCCTCGGTGATGCGCGCCGACGCCCTGAACCGGTTCCTGGCCGCCCAGGTCGCCCGCGCCAAGGCCGAGGGCGTGCTGTTCTCGGTGCACCTCAAGGCCACCATGATGAAGGTCTCCGACCCGATCATCTTCGGCCACGTGGTCCGCGCCTTCTTCCCGAAGACCTTCGCCGCGTACGGCGAGGCGCTGGCCGCCGCCGGTCTGAACCCGAACAACGGCCTCGGCGGCATCCTGGCCGGCCTCGACAAGCTGCCGAACGGCGCCGAGATCAAGGCCTCTTTCGACGCCGAGCTGGCCGAGGGCCCGGCCCTGGCCATGGTCGACTCGGACAAGGGCATCACCAACCTGCACGTGCCGAGCGACGTCATCGTCGACGCCTCGATGCCGGCCATGATCCGCACCTCCGGCCACATGTGGGGTCCGGACGGCCAGGAGGCCGACACCCTCGCCGTGCTGCCGGACCACAGCTACGCCGGCGTGTACCAGGCCGTCATCGACGACTGCCGCGCCAACGGCGCCCTGGACCCGGCCACCATCGGCTCGGTCCCGAACGTCGGCCTGATGGCCCAGGCCGCCGAGGAGTACGGCTCCCACGACAAGACCTTCGAGATCGAGGCCGCCGGCACCGTCCGCCTGGTCGACACCGAGGGCAACGTGGTGCTGGAGCAGGCCGTCCAGCCGGGCGACATCTTCCGCGCCTGCCAGACCAAGGACGCCCCGATCCAGGACTGGGTCAAGCTGGCCGTCACCCGCGCCCGCGCCACCGGCGACCCGGCGGTGTTCTGGCTGGACGAGAACCGCGCCCACGACGCCGTGCTGATCGAGAAGGTCAAGACCTACCTCCCGCAGCACGACACCACCGGCCTGCGGATCGAGATCAAGTCCCCGGTCGAGGCCACCAAGTTCTCGCTGGAGCGCATCCGCCGCGGCGAGAACACCATCTCGGTGACCGGCAACGTGCTGCGTGACTACCTGACCGACCTGTTCCCGATCCTGGAGCTGGGCACCAGCGCCAAGATGCTGTCGGTCGTCCCGCTGATGGCGGGCGGCGGCCTGTTCGAGACCGGCGCTGGTGGCTCCGCCCCGAAGCACGTCCAGCAGCTGGTCAAGGAGAACTACCTGCGCTGGGACAGCCTGGGCGAGTTCTTCGCGCTGGCCGCCAGCTTCGAGCACCTGGCCACCAGCACCGGCAACGCCCGCGCCCAGGTGCTGGCCGACACCCTGGACCGCGCCACCGGCACCTTCCTCAACGAGGACAAGTCGCCGAGCCGCCGCCTCGGCGGCATCGACAACCGCGGCAGCCACTTCTACCTGGCCATGTACTGGGCCCAGGAGCTGGCCAAGCAGACCGCCGACGCCGAGCTGGCCCAGGCCTTCGACGGCCTCGCCAAGGCGCTGACCGAGCAGGAGAAGGCCATCGTGGACGAGCTGATCGCCGTCCAGGGCTCGGCCGTCGACCTCGGCGGCTACTACCAGCCGGACCCGGCCAAGGCCGCGGCCGTGATGCGCCCGTCGAAGACCTTCAACGAGGCGCTCGCCAACCTGGCCTGACACCAGGCGGGTTGAACCAAGGGGAGGCCCCCGGGTCCGCTGCGGCGGGCTTCGGTTCTAACGGTCCTCGCAACACCCGCGATCTGCGGGAGTTGCGAGGACCGTGGGCGTTGAGCGTGATCTTGCCGCGTCGCGGACTTCCCGGGCGGGCCGGCGGAGTAGCCGGGATTCGTACAGTGCGAAGACCAGGCCCGGGCCGAAGAACAGCGAAGGCAGAGCGACGACGCCGGTCCAGAAGATCCCCCAGGCCGTGCTGACGATGCTGTGGTCGGCGAGCTCACCGGTCGACGGGTCCGTCCACATGTCCGTCCGGTAGCCGTCGCGGTGGTTCTTCTCGGTCGTGCGGACCTGCTCCCAGTTCCGGCCCCCGGCCGTCCAGGAGTACGTGCAGTCGTAGACGTCGTTGGTGTCCTGGTAGTCGCCGATCACGTTCGTCCGGGTGCCCGAGCGGTGGCAGCCGCTGAGGGTGACGGTCACCGACTGGTCGGTGCGCAGCCACTGCCGGACGTCCAGGACGTCCTGGGTGGTCAGCGCGGTGCAGAGGACGGCGGGCACCGCGAAGAACAGGAACAGCGTGAGTCCTGTGCCCGCCTCGGCCCAGCCCAGCGCCGGGACCAGGCCGAGCAGGCCCACCATCAGCGCCGGCCCGACCACCCAGGGGCGCGCGCCGAGCCAGGCCGGGTCGTCCAGCGTCCAGTCCCGGGCGGCCAGGCCGGCCACCACCGCCGCCGTCACGAAGGCCGGCACGCTGACCGCGGCGCCGATCCGATGGAGCGGGCTCCACCCGTTCTCCGGTTCTGCCATGCCCGCCCCCGCGCGCTCGGTTTCCGTCCTCATACTGACGGACCGGGTGGCAAGATCTCATGGCCCGTTCAGGCCAGTCCCAGCACCACTCCGGTGCCGGTCAGCAGCAGGAGCGCGGCGCCGTTGGCGCGCGGCAGCGCGAGCGCCGTGCCGACCGCCTCGCGCAGCAGCTGGTACGGGCCGTGCGCGAGCGGCCCGTCCGCGCCGAGCACCCGGCCGGGGGCGCCGGCCCGGCGGGCGGCCAGGGCGGAGCGGACGGTGTGGAAGCCGCTGGTGACGACGGTGCAGCGGTAGCCGGGGCGCTCGGCGGCCATCAGGGCGGCGCTGAAGCGCAGGTTCTCGGCGGTGTTCACGGCCCGATCCTCGCGGCGGATCCGCTCGGCCGGGACGCCTCGGGCGAGCAGGTAGCGGGCCATCGCGCCGGCCTCGGTGCAGTCCTCGTGCGGGCCCTTGCCGCCGGTCACCAGCAGCAGCGGGGCGTGTCCGGCGGCCTCCTCCAGGGCGAAACGTTCCAGCGCGGCGTCCAGCCGGGCCGCCAGGGCCGGCGCGGGCTCGCAGCCGTCCAGCGCGGCGCCCAGGACCACCAGGTAGTCGGCGCCGAGCGGGACCGGCCGGCGGCGCTGGCGCAGCGCGCAGCCGAGGAAGCCGAGCAGCCAGAGCAGGACGTATCCGCCGAGCAGGACGGCGAGCGGGAACAGGGCGCGCATATCCGTCGAACGCGCCCGGTGGAACCACCGTTCCGAAGCACGGCGGGACCCGGTACGACGGAGCCCACGTCCTCCTCGGGGAGGACGTGGGCTCCCGGGTGGGCAGGGAGGCACCGGGGCGCTCCGGCCGGCGGGGCTCAGCCGGCGTCGGCCGCCGGGGTGACCGGGGCGGCGGGGGCCGCCGGACCGCCCGCGGCCGGGCGCCCGCCGCGGGTGTGCAGCGAGGCCAGGTAGGCGTTGTACGCCTCCAGCTCGGCGTCGCCGCTGCGCTCCTCGGCGCGGTCTGCGCGACGGGCCTTCCGCTGCTCGGAGCCCATCCACTGGTAGACCAGCGCGATCAGCACGATCGCGGTCGGGATCTCGCCGAACGCCCAGGTGATGCCGCCGGCCAGCTTCTGGTCCTCCAACAGGTCCGTCCCGGGCGGTGCGGCCTGGACGGTGAAGGTGGAGACCAGCGGGTGGCTGGCCATCATCACCGCCACGCCGAAGAAGGCGTGGAACGGCATCCCCATGAACAGCTCGATGATCCGCATCACGTGTCCGGGGCGGTGCGGGCCCGGGTCCACGCCCATGATCGGCCAGAAGAAGGCCAGACCGGTCATGAGGAAGTGGACCATCATGAAGATGTGCCCGAGCCGGTACTGCATCAGGAGGTCGAACACCGGGGTGAAGTAGACCCCGTACAGGCTCGCGATGAACAGCGGGATGGTGAAGGCCGGGTGCGAGACCACCCGGACGTACCGGCTGTGCAGCAGCGCCACCAGCAACTCGCGCGGCCCGCGCGGCCGTCCCTTGCCGGCCGGGCGCAGGGCGCGCAGCGAGAGGGTGATCGGGGCGCCGAGCAGCAGCAGGATCGGCGTCAGCATGGACAGCACCATGTGCTGGATCATGTGCGCGCTGAACAGCACCATGCCGTAGTCGTTCAGCCCGCTGCAGGTGACCAGCAGCAAGCTGGCGACGCCCGCGACCCAGCCGATGACCCGGCCGACCGGCCAGCGGTCGCCGCGCCGGTACAGCCGGACCACGCCGACCAGGTACAGCGCCAGCGCGACCAGGCCGCCGAGCAGGAACACCCAGTCCGGGGACCAGGTCCAGGCGTGGGAGAGGGTGAACGGGCCTAGTCGGGTCATCCCGCCGTGGTGGTGCATTCCTGACATTCCGTCGCCCATCGGCGGGTCCCGCTTTCCGTCCTCGTGGTCCCCGCTGGGGGTCCGGTTCGCCCGTTTTGCTTGGCATACAGCCTAGGTGGGCCTTACCTCGGCCATACCGCCGCCCCCTCCGTACGGGCTCCGTACGGGCTCCGTGCGGGTGGCTCCGGCAGGGTGCGAGGTCGTGGCTAGACTGACCGGCCGGTCGGCAGGGAGGAGTCAGCCATGGCGGCGTCGCAGCGGCCCGGGGCAGGGGCCGCGGTCGCACTCACCGGGGCGACCGGCTTCATCGGCTCGGCCGTACGGGCGGCTCTCGCGGCGCGCGGCGTCCCGGTGCGGGCGCTGGTGCGCGGGGAGCCCGCAGGGGGCGGGCACACCGGGGGCGGGCACACCGTCTGGGTGCGCGGCGACCTCGCCGATCGGGCGGCGCTCACGGAGCTCTGTACGGGCGCCGGGGTGCTGCTCCACCTCGCTTCCCGGGTCAGCGGCGGCGCCGAGGAGTGCGCGGCGGTGAACGACCGGGGCACGGCGGCGGTGATGGCGGCGGCCACCCGGGCCGGGATCCGCCGGATCGTCCACCTGTCGACCACGGCGGTGTACGGGGAGGGCCCGCACGCGGGCGTCGACGTCGACGAGGTGCCGACCGCGCCGGTGTCCGCGGCCAGCCGCACCAGACTGCTCGGCGAGGGCCGTGCCCTGGCGGCCGGTGCCGTGGTGCTGCGCCCCGCGCTGGTCACCGGGACGGGCGACCGCTGGGTGGTGCCCGCCCTGGCCGAGCTGGCCCGGCGGGTGCCGGGCCGCTGGGCGGGCGGCGACGTCCGGCTCTCCCTGGTGGACCGGACGGACCTGGCCCGGCTGATCACCGCGCTCGCGCTGGACGCGCCGGCCCCGGTGGTGGGCGTCCACCACGCCGCCCACCCGGAGCCGGTTCGCAGTGGCGAGCTGCTCGCCGCCCTGGCCGGGCTCGGCCTGCTGCCCGCCCTGGACGGCCCGGCGCTGTCCTGGGAGGAGTGCTGCCGGCTGCTCGCGGAGACGCGGGGGAGGGTCTCCGAGCGCCAGTTGAGCATGATCGCCCGCGACCACTGGTACCGCAGCGACGACGTCTGGCGCCTGGCCACCTGCCCGCCCGGCCCGGGCCCGCTGGCCCGCCTGGCCGGAGCGGCGCCGTGGTACCGGGCGGCGCTCGGGCTTGGTTGAGCGGGTGTTCGACTACGTCCGTAGTTACGACGCCTGTAGTTACGACGCCTGTAGTTACTGCGCCTGTAGTCGGCGGGCCCGCGCCTCCAGGAACCGCTGCTCCGCCAGGCTCGCGGTGGCCTTCGCCGCGCGCCGGTAGTGGTCGTACGCCCCGGCCCGGTCACCGGACCGCTCCAGCAGGTGCGCCCGGACGGAGAGCAGCCGGTGGTGGCCGGCCATCCGCTGGTCCCCGTCCAGGGTGGCGAGCAGAGCGAGCCCGGCCTGCGGGCCGTTCAGTTCGGCGAGGGCGACGGCGTGGTTGAGGGTGACCATCGGGTTGGGGGCGATCCGCTCCAGGATCAGGTAGAGGGCGTGCACCTGCGCCCAGTCGGTCTCCCGGGCGGTGGCGGCGTCGGCGTGGGTGGCGGCGATGGCGGCCTGGAGCTGGTACGGGCCCAGCTCGGGCGCGGCCAGGGCGGCCTTGGCCAGCGCGGTGCCCTCGTCGAGCAGCGCGCGCTCCCAGGTGGTGCGGTCCTGCTCGGCCAGCGGCACCAGGTCGCCGGCCGCCGTCGTGCGGGCCGCCCGGCGGGCGTGGGTGAGCAGCATCAGGGCGAGCAGCCCGGTCACCTCGCCGTCCTCCGGCAGCTGGGCGTGCACCATCCTGGTCAGCCGGATCGCCTCCCGCGCGAGGTCGGCGCGGTGCAGTTCGCTGCCCGAGGAGGCGGTGTAGCCCTCGTTGAAGATCAGGTAGAGCACGTGCAGTACGACCCGCAGCCGCTCCTCGCGCTCGGCGCCCTCGGGGAGGGCGAAGGAGCTGCCGGCCGCCCGGATCCGCTGCTTGGCCCGGCTGATCCGGGCCGCCATGGTGGCCTCCGGCACCAGGAAGGCGCGGGCGATCTCGGCGGTGGTCAGGCCGCCGACCGCGCGCAGGGTGAGCGCGGTCTGGGAGGCGGCGGTGAGCGCCGGGTGGCAGCACAGGAAGAGCAGGAGCAGGGTGTCGTCGGTGTCCGGCACCTCCTCCGGCGGCACCTCGGCGGCCGTGGTCGCGTTCTCGCGCTCGCGGCGGGCGTGGTCGCTGCGGATCTGGTCCACCAGCCGCCGTCCGGCGACCGTCACCAGCCAGCCGCGCGGGTTGTCCGGCACGCCCTCCTCGGGCCACTGCACGCTCGCGGCGAGGACGGCCTCCTGCACGGCGTCCTCGCAGCCCTCGAACCGGCCGTACCGTCGTACCAAGGTGCCGAGGACCTGCGGCGTGAGGTCACGCAGCAGGTCCTCGAAGTGCGGTGCTGTCATGCCTCCAAGTGTCCGTCGGAGAACATCACCTGGCGCACCTCGACGCCCAGCCCGTCGATCGCGGCGTCCGGGATCCGCGCGGCGAGCTCGATCGCCCGTTCCTTGTCCTCGACGTCGACCAGGTAGAAGCCGCCGAGGAACTCCTTGGCCTCCAGGAACGGGCCGTCGGTCACCGCCGGCTGACCGTCGCGCACCCTGACCACGGCGGCCTGGGACGGGTCGACCAGCGCCTGGGTGACGATCAGTTCGCCGGAGGACTTCAGCTCCTCGATGAACCTCCCGTGCCCGGCGCCGATCGCCGCCTTCTCCTCGTCGGTCAGCGCGTCCAGCACGGCCGGGTTGATGTGCAGGCTGATCAGGAACTTCATCGTGTACTCCTCGTCGTGGGCGGGCCCCGGTCGGGCCCCTCGACCGTACGGTCGGAGCCGGCGCCGCCGTCTTGACATCCCTGGACGTCCCCGCCGGAGAAATCTCCCACGAGTTCCGTCCCGTCGCACCGTGCCCGGGTGCCAAGAAGCCCAGGTGTCAAGAAACCGCCGGTCGCTCCGACCGCTCGGCGGAACGGTTTCCGAGACGGAGGATTCACCGAGATGAGAGTGAACCGGGCACGGCTGGGGCTGGCCCTGCTGATGCTGCCGACCCTGCTGGTCGCGATGGACATGACGGCGCTGCTGCTCGCCCTGCCGAAGTTGAGTGCCGACCTGGGCGCCTCCGGGGTCCAGCAGCTGTGGATCAGCGACAGCTACGGGCTGCTGGTGGCCGGGCTGGTCATCACCATGGGCACGCTCGGCGACCGGATCGGCCGCCGGCGCCTGCTGCTCACCGGCGCGGCGGCCTTCGGGCTGCTGTCGGTGGTCGCGGCGTTCGCCGTCGACCCGCTGATGCTGATCGTCGTACGGGCCCTGCTGGGCGTCGCCGGGGCGACGCTGGCGCCGTCCACGCTCGCACTGATCACCAACATGTTCCGGGACGAGCGCGAACGCGGGCGGGCCGTCGCGGTCTGGGCGACCTGCCAGTTCGCGGGCGGGGCGCTGGGGCCGGTGCTGGCCGGGTTCCTGCTCCAGCACTTCTGGTGGGGCTCGGTGTTCCTGGCCGCCGTGCCGGCCATGGCGGTGCTGGTGGCGGCCGGGCCCGCCGTGCTGCCGGAGTTCCGCAGCGCGGCGGCCGGGAGGCTGGACCCGGCCGGGGTCGGACTGTCGCTGGCCGCCGTGCTGCTGGTGCTGTACGGCGTCAAGCAGTTGCCGGCCGGGGGTGCACCGCTGCTCCCGGTGACGGCCCTGCTGGTGGGCACCGGCGTCGGGTACCTCTTCGTCCGGCGGCAACTGCGGCTGGAGCGACCGCTGTTGGACCTGCGCCTGCTGCGCAGCCGTCCGTTCACGGCGGTGCTGGCCTCGCTGGTGCTCTCCGGGGTGGCGATGGCCGGCACCGGGCTGCTGGTGACCCAGTACCTGCAGAGCGTGCTGGGCCGCTCGCCGTTCGCCTCGGCCGTGCTGTTCGCCCCGATGGGCCTGGCGGTCGCGGTCGGCACCATGGCCGCGCCGCGGCTGGCCGGCCGGGTGGAGCGGACGACCGCGATCGCGGGCGGGCTGGCGCTCTCCGCGCTGGGCGCCCTGCTGCTGGTCGGCGTGGACGAGGACGCGGGCTCGCTGCCGCTGGTGATGACCGGCATCGCGGTGCTGGCGCTGGGCACCGGGCCGCTGTTCGCCCTGGGCACCGGGCTGGTCCTCGGCTCGGTGCCGCCGGAGCGGGCGGGCTCGGCGGCCTCGATGTCGGAGACCGGCAACTACTTCGGCGGCTCGCTCGGCTTCGCCCTGCTCGGCACCGTCGCGGCGGCGGTCTACCGCGACCGCACCGGCGGCGGCTCCGACTCGCTGGCAGGAGCGGTCGAGGCCGCCCGGCACCTGCCCGCCGGGCCGGGCGCCGAACTGCTGCACGGCGCGCGCTCGGCGTTCACCGCGGGGCTGCACGTCAACGGGCTGATCGCGGCCGCGCTGTTCGCCGGGCTGGCCGTGCTGACCTTCGCGACGCGCCCGCGGAAGAGCTCCGCGCCGGCGGAGGAGGCGGCGGAGGAGGCGGCGGAGGAGGCGCCCGCGTACGAGAGGGCTTGAATCTGACACGCGTGTCAGGTCCTACCTTCGGGGTGCGACGAACGCGGCATCCACTGAAGGGGGAAGAACGATGAGCAGCGAGCTGACCGGCAAGGTGGCCCTGGTGACCGGCGGCAGCCGGGGGATCGGCGCGGCGGTGGCCAAGCGACTGGCGGCCGAGGGGGCGGCGGTGGCGCTGACCTACGTCCGGGCGGAGGAGCAGGCCCGGACGGTCGTCAAGGAGATCGAGGCGGCGGGCGGCCGGGCGGTGGCGATCCGAGCCGACCTGGTCGAACCGGAGGCCGCGGCGCGGGCGGTGGAGGAGACGGTCCGGCAGCTGGGCGGGATCGACGTCCTGGTGAACAACGCGGGCTTCCTCACCTACGGGCCGCTCGACGAGGTGTCGGTCGAGGAGATCGACCGGGTGCTCGCCGTCGACGTCCGGTCGGTGTTCCTGGCCGCCCAGGCCGCCGCCCGGCACATGGGCGAGGGCGGGCGGATCATCAGCATCGGATCCTGCTTCAACGGGCGGGTACCCGACGCGAACTTCGTCCTCCAGGCGACGGCCAAGACCGCGCTGATCGGGCTGACCAAGGGCCTGGCCCGGGAACTCGGGCCGCGCGGGATCACCGCCACCGTCGTCGACCCCGGCCCGATCGACACCGACATGAACCCGGCCGACGGCGACTCCGCCGGCTTCCAGCGCTCGCTCACCGCGCTGGACCGCTTCGGCGAGGCCGAGGACATCGCCGCCGCCGTCGCCTTCCTGGCCGGCCCCGGCGGCCGCTACGTCACCGGCACCGCCCTCGCGGTGGACGGCGGCTACACGGCCTGATTGAACGGCCGGTGCTGGGGCGGTGGTTGGGGCCGCCGCCCCCGCGCACGTGGTGATCGATCCGTCGCTGCGCGCGGGGCACCGCTCAGCTCCGGTCGTGGTCCCCGGTCGCGCCGTCGGTGAGTTCGCGCAGGATGTCCATGTGCCCGGCGTGCCGGGCGGTTTCGGTGGTCATGTGGATGAGCACCCAGCGCAGCGAGACCGTCCGGCCCGACCAGGAGGTGCCCAGGGTGTCCAGCTCCAGCCGGTCGATCGCCTCGTCGGCGGCGGCCCGGGCGCGGGCGTAGAAGGCCAGCACGTCCGCGGTCGACTCGTGCGGCTCGATCCGCATGTCGGAGGCCTCGTCCGCGTCGATGTCGAACGGCAGCGGGCCGGTCTCCAGGCCGAAGGTCTCGCGGAACCAGCCGAGTTCGGCGCCGCCGAGGTGCTTGACCAGGCCCAGCAGGGTCGTGCCCGAGGGCGTCATCGGCCGCCGCAGCTGCGCGTCGTCCAGGCCCTGCACCTTCCACAGCACCGCGTCGCGGTGCCGGTCCAGGGCGGTGTGCAGGCTTTCCTTCTCGCCGCCGGTGAACGGCACGATCTTGACCATGTGCGGGACGGTAGCAGACCCCGCCGGGCGGCCGGTGCGCCCGGGTCAGCTCCTCGGTACGAGGGTGTTCTCGCTGGTGCGGCCGGCGGCGAAGTCGTCGATGTTGCGGGCGGTGGCGTCGACGATCTGGCCGACGGCGGTGCGGGTGAAGTAGGCCTGGTGGCTGGTGACCAGGACCTGGGGGAAGGTGACGAGCCGGGCGAGGACGTCGTCGGTGATGCCCTGGATGGAGCGGTCGGTGAAGAAGACGCCGGTCTCCTCCTCGTAGACGTCGAGGCCGACGCCGGACAGCCGCCCGGCGCGCAGGGTCTCGACCAGGGCGGCGCTGTCGATCAGGCCGCCGCGGCTGGAGTTGACGAGGATCGCGTCGTCCTTCATCCGGGCCAGCGCGGCGGTGTCGATCAGGTGGTGGGTGGCCGGCACCAGCGGGACGTGCAGGCTCACCAGGTCGGCGCGGGTCAGGAGTTCGGGCAACTCGGTGTAGCGCATGCCGAGTTCGAGGCAGGCCGGGTTCGGTGTGAGGTCCCAGCCGAGCAGTTCGGTGCCGAAGCCGGCCGCGATCCGGGTGAAGCACGCGCCGATCTTGCCGGTGCCGATCACCCCGACGGTCATCCCGTGCACGTCCCGCCCGAGCAGCCCGTCGAGGCGGAAGTCGAACTCGCGGGTGCGGGTGGCGGCGCGGGTGAGGCGGCGGTTGACGGCGAGGGCGAGCGCCCAGGCGTGTTCGGCGACCGAGTACGGGCTGTAGTGGGAGACCCGGGCGACGGTGAGGCCGAGCTCGGCGGCGGCGTCCAGGTCGATGTTGTTGAAGCCGGTGGAGCGCTGGGCGATCAGCTTGGTGCCCCCGGCGGCCAGCAGGGCGAGGGTCTCGGCCTCCAGGACGGCGTTGACGCTGCTGCTGACGGCGGGGTAGCCGGCGGCGAGCGGAGCGGTGTCGTGGTTGAGGAACACGTCCAGGCAGCGCAGTCCGTGCCGGCCCGCGAAGGCCCGTTCCAGCAGCGGCCGTTCGTCGGCCTGCACTCCGTACGCCAGGATCTCCATGGCCGTCCTTCCGGTGGGTCCCCGGCCCACGCTAACCGGAGGGCGACGGGAATGCCCGCCGGATGCGCGGGAGCCCCCGGCCGGGCGGGCCGGGGGCTCCGGTACGGAAGGCGGGAGGGTCAGATGACCGTCTCGGCCTCCACGTAGCGCTCCTGCGGGACGGTCTTCAGCTCGGCGACCGCCTCGGCCAGCGGCACCAGGTTGATGTCGGTGCCGTGCAGCGCGGTGATGTGCCCGAAGGCGCCCTTGTGGACGGCCTCGACGGCGTGCCAGCCGAAGCGGGTGGCGAGCACCCGGTCGTAGGCGGTCGGGGTGCCGCCGCGCTGGGTGTGGCCGAGGATCACCGGGCGGGCCTCCTTGCCGAGGCGGTGCTCCAGCTCGCGGGAGAGCTGGGTGGCGATGCCGGTGAAGCGCTCGTGGCCGTAGATGTCCTTGGTGCCCTCCTCCCAGTGCATGGTGCCGGGCTCGGGCTTGGCGCCCTCGGCGCAGACCACGATGGCGAACTTCTTCTGCCGGTCGAAGCGCTCACGGACGACGGCGGTGAGCTTCTCGATGTGGAACGGGCGCTCGGGCACGACGATGGCGTGGGCGCCGGCCGCCATGCCGGCGTTCAGCGCGATCCAGCCGGTGTGCCGGCCCATGACCTCGACCACCATGACCCGCTGGTGGGACTCGGCGGTGGTCTTCAGCCGGTCCAGGGCCTCGGTGGCGACCGAGACGGCGGTGTCGAAGCCGAAGGTCACGTCGGTGGCGGCGATGTCGTTGTCGATGGTCTTGGGCACGCCGACGATCGGCAGGCCCGCGTCGCTCATCAGCTTGGCGGCCTTCAGGGTGCCCTCGCCGCCGATCGGGATCACCGCGTCCAGGCCGAGGTCGGCGCAGTACTTCTTGGCCCGCTCGACGCCGTCCCGCAGGTGGCTCGGCTGCACCCGGGAGGACCCGAGGATGGTGCCGCCCTGGGCCAGGATGCCGCTCACCGAGTCCAGGGTCAGGGGGCGGTGGTGCCCTTCCAGGAAACCGCGCCAACCGTCCTCGAACCCGATGATCTCGTCGCCGTGGTCGACCACCCCCCGGTGCACCACGGAACGGATCACCGCGTTCAGGCCGGGGCAGTCACCGCCGCTGGTCAGCACTCCGATACGCATTAGCTTTGCAACTCCCGAGCAGAACCGAGGAACGGCCGGACTACAGGCTGGGACGACGAGCCGTCACCGCGACGGGGCGCTCCCACACCGGGATGGCGGGGAGGTGGCCGCGAGGTGTTGGACCGGCCGATCCGGACAGAACGTCCGAAAACGGCCGCGAGGTCGAGCATACGGCCCCTGGTCCGGCCGGGCAGGAGCCGACGCGGGAGCGGCGCCGTCGGCGCCCCCGCGCGGAATTGCGAGCCTGCTGCCGAGGAGGGTGTGCAGCCGGCAGCCCCATTGTCGTACGTCCGGGGCCGCCCGCGGGCCGGGTGACCGCATCGCGGGCACCCGGGCGGGGCGTACGGGCGTACTAGGCGGGGCGCGTCGTGGCGGCGATGCGCTCGGCGCGCAGCGCGTCGTACCAGGTGGTGTCGGCCGGCGGCAGGGCGTTGACGTCCAGCGCCAGTCGGATCAGCATGTCGGCGACGGCGGGGTTGCGGGCCAGCACCGGGCCGTGCATGTACGTACCGAAGACGGTGTCCCGCCAGGCGCCCTCGGTGCCGTCGCCGGTGCCGTTGCCCCGGCCGACGGTGACGGTCGCGAACGGCTGGACGCCCTGGCCGAGGTGGGTGACGCCCTGGTGGTTCTCGAAGCCGGTCAGCTGCGGCAGGCCGAGCCGCGGGTCGATGTCGGCCAGCACGTCGCCGACGCAGCGGGCGCCCTCGCCGCGGGTGGTCCAGACGTCCAGCAGGCCCAGGCCCTGCTCGCGCTCGCCGAGGTCGTTGATGAACTCGTGGCCCATGATCTGGAAACCGGCGCAGACGCCGAAGATGATCGCGCCGTTCTCGGCGGCCCGCACCAGGCCGCTGTCGGCGCGCAGCCGCTCGGCGGCCAGCCGCTGCGGGCGGTCCTCGCCGCCGCCGATCAGGTAGATGTCCCCGCTGGTGGGGATCGCCTGGTCGGACCGCACGTCGATCCGGGTCACGTTGAGATGGCGCTGGCGGGCCCGGCGCTCCACGACCAGGGCGTTGCCGCGGTCGCCGTAGGTGCTGAGCAGGTCCGGGTAGACCCAGACCACGCGCAGGCTGCTCTCACTCATCCTCGAAGGCCTTCCGTCACGAAAAGACTGGTGTGCGGGCGCGGCATCAGCCGGCCACGACCTTCCGCAGCTGCTGGAAGGCGGTGTAGTTGGCGATGGCCTCGATCCGGCCGGGCGGGGCCATCCGGACGGCCTGCTCCAGGGTGTCCACCACGTGGAACTGCAGCCCGGCGACCTCGAGGCGGACGGCCAGGTCCAGCTTGCGCTGGCCCATCACGAAGATCGGGTGCCCGGCGAGGCGCTCGTAGTCGACGTCCCACAGCCAGGAGGTGTCGGTGCCGTCGGCGTCGAGGGCGTTGACCGACAGGAGGACGGGGGCCGGCGGGCCGTCGATCAGCGAGAAGGTCTCCAGCCAGCCGGCCGGGTTCTTCGCGAGCAGCA
Organism: Kitasatospora sp. NPDC001683; assembly: GCF_053596495.1. NCBI lineage: Bacteria > Bacillati > Actinomycetota > Actinomycetes > Kitasatosporales > Streptomycetaceae > Kitasatospora > Kitasatospora sp. NPDC001683. The sequence goes on along the minus strand of NZ_JBSFGK010000122.1, from coordinate 3,049 downwards.
GGCGGATGTCCCGGCCCTGGTACTGGACCACGTCGTAGCGGCCGGCCACGGCCGTCACCGAGCGCATCCGCTCCAGCGCGACCTGCGGGGAGACGCCGAACACGGCGGCGACGGCGGCCGAGCTGGTGGCGTTGGCCAGGTTGGCCCGGCCGGGCAGCTGCAGCTGGATCGGCCAGGCGCCGCGCTGCGGGTCGATCACGTGGGTGCCCTGGAGCGCCCAGTGCGGGTTGGGGCGCCGGAAGCCGCACTCCTGGCAGAACCAGTCGTCGCCCGGGCGCTGCATCACACCGCCGCACGCGGGGCAGGACCAGGCGTCCTCCTTCCAGGCCTGTCCGGCGGCCACCCAGACCACCTTCTTGCAGGAGGAGGCGGCCCAGGTCACCAGCGGGTCGTCGGCGTTGGCGATGACCACGGCCTCGGTGTCCTGCAGGCCCTCGCGCCACTTCTCCGCCATCATGCGGGTCTCGGCGGCGCGGTCGAGCTGGTCGCGGGAGAGGTTGAGCAGGGCGATCGCCTTGGGGTGGGTGTCGCGGGCGACCGTCGCCAGGTACTTCTCGTCGACCTCGATCACGCCGAAGCGGGCGTCCGTGCCGCCGGCCAGGGCGGAGGTGATGCCGGCCGGCATGTTGGCACCCAGGGCGTTGGAGACCACCGGGCCGGCGGCGCGCAGCGCCTCGGCGATCAGGCGGGTGGTGGTGGTCTTGCCGTTGGTCGCGCTGACCAGGACGACGTCGAGGTGGTCGGCGAGGGTGGCGAGCAGATCGGGGTCGAGCCTGAGGGCGACCTTGCCGCCGATCACCGAGCCGCTTCCGCGACCGGCCTTGCGGGACACGGCGGCGGCGACCTTGCCGGCCGTGACCGCGATCTTGGCGCGGGCCGGCAGCGAGGCGTCGCGTGCGCCTGTGGGCTCCGATTCGGTGCCTGCCATGCTCAGTGGTTCCTCCTTGCTGCGGCACCACCCGCTGGCCGGATAACGGGCCGTCGGGCGGCGGGGACGGGGTCAGCCTACCGACTCCGTCGCCCGGCCGGACGAACCGGACCCCACGCCGCCTGCTGCGACGCGGTCGCCGGGGGCGCTGACGGTTCGTCAAGGACGGCGGTGTACGGAGGGACCTTCGTTTCCCGGGGGGACGCCCCGCCGCCGGTCCCGGGTTCCCCGGGCATCCGGTGAGGATGTGGTGAAGAAATGATCAGCGGCCCGGGGCGGGTGCGGGGGCGGCGGCTCCGGCGGCCAGGGTGGCGGTGATCACCAGGGTGCCGTCCTCGGCGCGGAAGTCCAGCGGTGCCGCCAGCCGGCGCATCGCGGCGATCAGCCCGGCGTTGGCGGCCTGGGTCACCGCGTACACCGTGCCGATCCCGGCCGCCCGGGCCGCCGCGGTCAGCCGGCGCAGCAGGGCCAGGCCCAGCCCGTGCCGCTGCCAGCCGTCCTCGACCAGCACGGCCAGTTCGGCCTGCTCGTCGTCCCACATCAGGTGCCCGAGCGCGAGGACCCGCCCGTCCGGGGCGGCCACGACCAGGCTGCGGCCGTGCCGCGGGTCCAGCAGGTGGTCCAGGTAGCGGTCGGCGTCGCGGACCGGACCGTGGTAGCGCAGTCGCAGCGCGGCGGGGGAGCAGCGGCCGTGCATCGCCAAGGCCTCCGCCTTGTCGGCCGGTCCGGCGGGGCGCAGCAGCAGCTCGGTGCCGTCCGGCAGCTGGATGCCGTCCGCGAGCGTGGTCCCGGCCGGCAGGGACAGCCCGGACACCGTCTCCCCGGCCCGGGCCGCCGTCTCCCCGGCCCGGGCCGTCGCCGGGTGCGGCCGGGCCTGCCGGTGCGGGCCGCCGGTGAGCGCGGGCAGCCGGGCGGCCTGGCCGTCGGGCGCCGCGCACCTGCGATTCGACTTCCGGAAGGGCCGGTGCCAAAGGAATTCCAGGCGAGTGCGGGATGCCGTCATGGGGCCGACGCTACCGAGGGCGCGCTTCCGGCCGGTTACGTGATCGTGAACGCACGAATGCCCCGGGGTGCGCGGGCCTTCCACCGGGACGACTCCGGCACGGGTCCAGACCGGTGCCTCATGCGGCCGGGACAACGGGCGGCCGACGGTGGAGTCCGCGACCCCGGCGTGCGCGAGCCGGCCCGGCCGGCCGGCCGGGCCGGGATCGAACTGCCCGGCCGGCGCGAGAGCGAGGCCCAGCGCCGCGAGGTGTTCGCCCGCAAGACCTGCCGCTTCCACGACGGCGGCCCGGTCACCCGCGAGGACCTGACCGCGCTGCTCGCCCCCCGCCCGGCCGACTCCTTCGGGCGCGAACTCGGCCTGCTCGGCTTCCCCGAACTCGGCCGCGTGCTGCGCTGGTTCGGCCAGTTCCACAGCGAGGAGCGACTGCTGCCCAAGTACGCCTACGCCTCGCCCGGCGCGCCGAACGCGACCCAGCTCTACCTGGAGACCGGCGGCCTGGACGGGCCGGCGGCCGGGCTGTACTAACTCGGCCGAGCCGCCCACCGTGGTGGAGCTGGCCGGGGACCACTACGGACTGCTGAAGGAGCACGGGGTGCTCGAACTCGTCGCCGCCATGCGGGCGGTGGGGCGCAGGGCGGCCTGACGCCAGGTCGCTGCGGCGGCTGACGCGGACACGCTCACGGATGGCGCAGGATCCGTGCCCGCGGGAGCCCCTTCGGATAGGGATGGCTCGGCTTCTCCGCCGAACCCATCCCGATCCGAAGGGGCTCCCCGATGTCCATGAAGAACTCCGCACTGGCCGCAGCCTGTTGCGCCGTGCTGCTGGCCGCGCCGCTCGCCCTCGCCCAGTCGGCGGCCGCCCACACCAGCATCAACAGCACCAGCAACAGCGGCGACAACAACGGCCCCAAGACCCCCGAGGAGGCGGCCGCCTGCAAGGCCCTGACCGGCAGCCTGCTCGGGGGCTTCGGCAGCATGCTGGGCAACGCCGTGTGCGTGGTGCGGCCCGCTGGCAAGGGCTGAGGCTCCGATTGCGGAGCGGACCGGCGGCGGGTGCCCGACCGGTGTTTCCTGAGCGCGAACCGACCGTGACCTGGTGGTTAAGGTCCGCGACG
>NZ_JBSFGK010000121.1:0-19800 GCF_053596495.1 Kitasatospora sp. NPDC001683 | reverse complement strand
CGGCACCACCGGCACGCCCGCGGTCAGCGCGAGCCAGGCGGCGGGGCGACGGAGGGGCGGGGCGACGGAGGGGCGGGGCGACGGAGGTGCGGCGGCGACGGAGGGGCGGCGGCGGTGAGGGCACCGGGGCTGCGGGGACGACGGAGGGGCGGCGGCGGTGAGGGCGCCGGGGCTGCGGGGACGACGGAGGGGCGGCGGCGGTGAGGGCGCCGGGGGTGCGGGGGCGACGGAGGGGCGGGGCGACGGAGGGGCGGGGCGACGGAGGGGCGGCGGCGGTGAGGGCGCCGGGGCTGCGGGGACGACGGAGGGGCGGCGGCGGTGAGGGCGCCGGGGCTGCGGCGGCGACGAAGGGGCGGCGGCGACGGACGTGCGGCGGCGACGGAGGTGCGGCGGCGGCGACGAAGGGGCGGCGGCGACGGACGTGCGGCGGCGACGGAGGTGCGGCGGCGGCGACGACGGAGGGGCGGGGGCGACGGAGGTGCGGGGGCGACGGAGGGGCGGGGGCGACGGACGTGCGGCGGCGACGGAGGTGCGGCGGCGGCGACGGAGGGGCGGCGGCGACGGAGGGGCGGGGCGCCGGGGGTGGGGGGCGACGGAGGGGCGGGGGTGACGGAGGGGCGGGGACCACACGCCACCGCCACCCAGGGGGCAGGGACCAACACACCCACCCAGGGACTGTCTGCCACCGCCGGCCGAGAGCAGGGGCCACGCGCCACCGCCGCCGCCCCGGGGGGCGGAGGCCACGCGCCCACCCAGGGAGCCATCCACCGCCAGCCAGGGGCCGGAGGCCTACGCGCCACCGCCAACCGAGGGCAGGGACCTACGCGCCCACCCAAGGGGCCACACGCCGCCGCCGGCCGGGCGGCAGTCGCCGCCGGCGGAAGGGCACAACCGGGCCCGGGAGGGGCGGGGAGGGGCGGGGCGGGGCGGGGCGAGCCGGAACGTCCCCGCCGTCAGCACCACGGCGCTCAGCGCCTCCCAGGCGATGACCGCGACGTACGCCGCGTCCTGCAGAACCCGGGAGGTGACGGAGCCCCACATCAGGGCCCGGCCGTGGAAGGTGGCGTCCATCGCCAGCACGTGCCGGACGAACCGCCGGCCGGTCGCGAAGTCGGTGACGTTCCCGAAGACCACGAGCAGTAGGCACAGCGCGTTCGCCCCCGTGAGCACGGCCGCCGCCGCGCGCGGTGAGCCGAGCGCGAACAGGCGGTCGCAGGTGATGGGGCCCGGGTCCGCGGCAGCCGGTCTCGCGAGATTGGGTGACCGGCATGCGGAACAGGCCGGCCACTGCGGAAAGTTCACCGGCAGGGCCCCAGCGGGGCCGGTGTGCCCGCTCAGGCCGCTGCGGCCAGGGCCCAGGCAGCCCCAGGGCCGCCGCAAAGTCCCGTGATCTTGTCATCGTGCCGGTCAAATGACACCCGGCAAGGAGGAACAGATGACGCCTGACCACTGCGGGGCGTGCCTCCCACCACCCGGAGCCGACCTCCCACCACCCCGGTCGCCGGCAGCTCGCACTGGACCGCGGCCCTCCCGGGCGTGCGGGAGGACCGCGGGGCCGCCCGCGCCACCCGCCACGCGGCCGAAGCTCAGGCGGTGGCGGTGGGAAGACCGGCCTCGACCCAGTCCTGGATGCCCTCCCGGTACTTGCGCACGTTGGTGTAGCCGAGGGCGACGAGCCGCTCGGCGACCTGTCCACTGTTGGGACACGCCGGGTTCGAGCAATAGGTGACGATCGCGGCGTCCCGGTCCGGAAGCACGGCGGCCGCCCGCGCGTCGACGTCGGCCAGGACCAGCGCCACAGCACCGGGCAGGTGCTGTTGGGCGTAGTACTCGCCACCGAGCGCGTCCACGACGGTCACACTCCCGCCTTCCATCGCCGCCGCCAGCTCGTCACGGGTGATGAGGGGGGTCATGCCACTACCTCCAAAAGAATCGGACTACAGTCCACTTATGGCTCGAGACGATAACGGACTGCGGTCCGGTTCTGCAATGCCGCTGCCGCTGGAACTACTGCGGACGACGCCACCCAAAGAACGCGCGGACGCGGCTCGAAACCGGACCGCGATACTGGAGGCAGCCGCCACACTGTTCGCCCAACACGGCGTCGAGGCGGTATCCATGGACCAGGTCGCCGCAGCCGCCGGCGTCGGCAAAGGCACCCTCTTCCGCCGGTTCGGAGACAAGTCCGGCCTGGCCACCGCACTCCTGGACACCCGCGAGCGCGTACTGCAAGAAGCGATCCTGCACGGTCCACCCCCACTCGGCCCCGGCGCCCCGGCCGAAGAACGCCTCACCGCGTTCGTCAACGCCTACCTCGACTACCTGCTGGAACACCTGGCACTGATCCGAATGTCCGAGACCTCCAGCCCCGCAGCCAGATACAGGATCGGGGCCTACCGGTTCTGGCACCGCCACCTGGCGATCCTCCTCACCGGCACCCCCGACCCCGACCACACCGCCCACACCCTGCTCGCCACCCTCGGAGCCGAACACACCGCCGCCCTCCTACCGGAACTCGGCGAACAACGGATACGCGCCGGCCTACTCCACCTCACCCACTCCCTCACACAACACCCCAAAACCCCCACACCCCCACCCCACCCAACCCCCCAGAATCCACCCCACGACAATCACGCCACCCCATGACGCCATCGAACAGCACCCACAGGAAACCACCCCACCAACCCGAAACCGACCAAGCACACGAACAAACCCCGGACTCACAACTCACGGAACACAACCCCGCCCCAGCCCCAGCCACAACCCAGGAACCAGAACCCAGGGGCCAGCGCCGGAGCCCAGGACCGGGCCAGGGCCGGGACGAAGGGCTCAGCGAGACCGACGACCGACCCTCCAGGCCCCGCCACGCCAGGTCGTTGACCGGCTCGACCGTGGTAAGCCCCAGCCGGCACCAGCCGTGCACCCGCCGCCCGGCGAACACCAGAGTCCCCACCACAGCCCCGCCCGCACACATTCACGCACGGCGTCGGTGAACACGGTGGCCTCGCGCCAGGCCCCGACCAGGTTCAGCCTGCTCGCGTCCTCGCCCGCGTGCACGGCGTCCTCGACGTGGACGTCGACGCGGAACCCGCAGCCGTCGACCTGACCGGCACGCAGCTTGACCAGTTCCCGGACGCCCGCGGCAGGGCCGACTCCAGCAGGATCCGGTTCGCCGCGATCAGGTGCTCGAAGGACCTTGCCCATGACGGGGCCGGCGAAGGGGTCCAGGCGGGCTTCCATCGTGTTCTCCTCGGTACGTTGTCCACTGCCGCCCTCTGGGACAGGGCAGCCGGGCCGCCCGTGACAGGCACGCCCGTGTGACGCGCGCCACCCCGGCGGGGTGGTACCGGAAGGGACGGGGCTCCATGGCGGGATCGGCGGATGCGGCGGATGTGGCGGACGCGGCCGGGTACCGGCCGCTGCTGTTCTCCATCGCCTACGGCATGACGGGTTCGGTCGGCGACGCCGAGGACCTCGTCCAGGACACCTTCCTCAACCTGACCCGCGCCGAGCGGGCGGGCACCACCGTCACCAACCTGAAGGCGTACCTGACCACTTCGGTCACCCGACTGGGCATCAACCACCTCGGCTCGGCCCGGGTGCGGCGCGAGACCTACGTCGGCCAGTGGCTGCCCGAGCCCATCGTCGCCTTCACCGACCGCCCCGGCGACACCCCGGCCGAACACGCCGAACTCGCCGATCGCCTGTCGATGGCCTTCCTGGTCATGCTGGAAGCCCTCTCCCCCCACGAGCGAGCGGTATTCCTGCTACGCGAGGCCTTCGGCTACGACTACCCCCAGATCGCGGAACTCACCGGCAAGTCCGAGGCGAACTGCCGCCAAATCCTCACCCGCGCCCGCAAACACCTCACCGCAGCCACGGACACCCGCACGAACACCCACACGGACACCGGCGCGGGCACAGGCGCAGGCGCGGGCGCAGGCGCGGACGTCCCGCCGCCGGCGGCCCGGCGGGCAAAGGGCGACGAACTGGCCCGCCGCTTCTTCGAGGTGGCCGCCGGCGGGGACCTGGAGGAACTGCTCGGCATGCTCGCCCCCGACGTCGTCCTACACGGTGACGGCGGCGGCAAGGCCCTGGCGATCGGCCGATCCGTCGCCGACCCCCTGCAAGTCGCCAAACTGCTCGTCAGCGGCATGAACCGGATCGTCGCCCTCGGCGCGCACCTGGTACCCGCCCACGTCAACGGCCGCCCGGGCATGGTGACGTACGACCGCGACCAGCGGGTACTCAACGTCCTCGCACTCGACCTCGCCGAGAACGGCACCATCCGACAGATCCACGCCGTGGCCAACCCCGACAAGCTCGGCCACCTGGGCAAGATATCCGACCTCGGCCTACGCAAATCCAGGCAGCCGCGGCAGCCGCAGGGACAGTAGGCAGACCAATTCAGGCGAACCGCCCAGCCCGTCCATCGAGGACAACACCGGACGGGAGCAGGACGACTCCAAGAGCCGCGAAAACGCGGCACCGGATAGCGGAGGGGGCGGGCGCGGGGCGCGGTCCTCTAGACTCCCCGTCTTGATCAACCGCACGTCGAACGGGGAGTTCATCGTGAGCATCCGTCATCTGGGCGCCGCCGCACGCGTCATAGGCCGCCGCAACGCCCTGCGCTACCTGGCCATCGGTGCCGGGTCCGCGCTGGTCGCCGCCTGCTCCAGCAGCACCGGCAGCAGCAGCGGTGACGGCGGGCAGGCCGCTCCCCCGGCCCCCACCGCCACCGCCCCCACGCCCACCGACGCCGTGAAGCCCACCGTCGCCGACCGCGCCTTCGACGCCTTCGTGCGCGGCGACTGGAACGTCAAGACCAGCACCTCCCGCGGCAAGACCCTGCCCGGCAAGGTCACCGTCCAGACCGACGGCGGCGGCAACGGCGGCTGGACGATCGCCTGGGAGGGCCTGAGTGGCAAGGCCGCCACCTGGAGGGGCAACTTCCTGCTGCGCGGCGGCCACCTGTCGCTGAACATCGTCGACGGCCCCGGCACGGTGTCCCGCGAGCACGCCCCCGAGGCCCTCAACGTCCCGGCGACGGTGGGCGGCAGCGTCCAGCTCACCCTGCCCTGGCAGCCGCCCGGCTCTACCGACAGCACCAGCGAGAACCTCGCGGTGACCTACGACGGCACGACCCTGACCATCGTCCACACCGCCGGCAGCAGCAAGACCACCCACACCTGCACCCGCGCCTGAGCCGGTCTGTCCGCAGGATCCCGTCGGCGCCGGGGCGGATACCGCAATCCCTCGAACTGGCGACGGCAGACCGGTAGTTGAGCGCCGTCGCGGCCGGGAATCCGGTGGCTGGGCGGTCCGGGCCCGGTCTACGTTCGGTCGCATGGCAGATGAGTGTTTCGGGCATCCGCGGCTCGCCGCGGTCTATGACCTGCTCGATCCCGACCGCAGTGATCTGGAGGCCTACCTGCGGCTGGCCGAGGAGTTCGGGGCGCGGCGGGTGCTGGACATCGGCTGCGGGACGGGGGTTTTCGCGCTGTTGCTGGCCAAGCACGGTATCGAGGTGGTGGGGGTGGATCCGGCCGCGGCGTCGATCGAGGTCGCCCGGGCCAAGCCGGGTGGTGACCGGGTGCGCTGGATCTGCGGGGACGCGGCGGCCCTGCCGTCGCTGCGGGTCGATCTGGTGACGATGACGGCGAACGTCGCCCAGGCGATCGCCGGTGCGCGGGCCTGGCAGGAGACGCTGCGGGGCGCGCGCGAGGCGTTGCGGCCGGGTGGGCGGCTGGTGTTCGAGACCCGTGATCCGGCCGCGCGGGCCTGGCAGGGGTGGACGCGGGAGCGTTCCCGCCGGGTGACGCGGGTGCCGGGGGTGGGTGCGGTGGAGAGCTGGGTGGAGCTGACCGGCGTGTGCGGGCCGCTGGTGACGTTCCGGTGGACGTACGTCTTCGGCGCGGACGGGCAGGTGCTGACCTCGGACTCGACGGTGCGTTTCCGGGGGCGGGAGGAGGTCGAGGAGGATCTGGCCGCCGCGGGCTTCACGGTGGAGGAGGTGCGCGGCGCGCCGGACCGGCCGGAGAAGGAGCTGGTGTTCCTGGCGCGCCGCCCGTGACGAGCGCGGCCGGGTGGCGGTGTCCCGGGTAGCGTCCCTCGTATGACTTCCTCCCCCGCCGACCCGGCCGATCCCGCGGACCCCGCGGACCCCGACGTCGCGCTCGTGCTCGCCGCGTACGCCGCGTACGCCCGGGGTGACATCGATGCCGCCGTCGCCGGTCTCGACCCCGAGGTGGAATGGGTGGAGCCCGAGGAGTTCCCCAACGGGGGTGCGCGCCGGGGCCGGGATGCCGTGCACGCGTACCTGTGTGCCTCGTTCGCGATGTGGCGCGAGCTGCACTCGGAGCCGGTGGCGTACCGGCGCGGCGGGGAGGTCGTCGTCGTCCACCACGCGTACGGCGTCCTCGCCGATGGCGGCGCGCTGGACGTCACGGTGGCGGACGTGTTCACCGTCCGTGGGGGCCGGGTGGTGCGGATGCACGCCTACGCCGATCCGGCGGAGGTGTTGTAGACCCCCGCCCGCCCGCCTGGGGTGATCTTGGTCGGGTGTCGGCGCGGCGCCCGGCCGGGTGGGGCGGGTCTTCGCCCCCTAGGAGTAGTCCGCCCCCGGGCGGGCGCGCGGCACGGGTAGTCGGGCGGGCCGACTTCCCGTGCTTTCGCGTGCGCCGGCAGGCGGTGGTTCGTTTCCTGACTCCGTGTCGATCGTTGATCGTTGCACCAACGGATCACGCGGAGCCCCGACGGAAAGTCACACCATGCCCGTTCCCTCCCGGCGCGCGGCGACCACGTTCGCCCTCGCCGCCCTCCTCCTGCTCCTGCTCCCGGCCACCGCCCGCGCGACGGCGCAGCCTGCGGCGCCCGTGTACACGCTGCGCAACGCCCGTACCGGCAGCTGCCTGCACCACGTCTTCGGCACCGCCCAGGTGCGGCTGGAGCCGTGCGAGGCGGTGCCCGAGCAGCGGTGGGAGCTGCGGGTGGAGGGCGCGTGGATCAACCTCGCGGCGTTCGATCCGGAGAAGGACACCCGCGGGTGCGTGGCCATCGGCGACAGCTGGATCGTCAACTACGGGCAGTGCCGGGTGACCGAGGCCGCGTGGAGCGTCACGGGCGGCGGCCACTGCCGGTTCAGATCCGGGTCGGACCTCAGTGACGACGACCTCTACCTGGTCGAGACCCAGGCCGGCGACCTCGGCGCCCGGCCCGACGGCACCACGCCCTCGGCGGACTGGTTGGTCACCGAGGCGTCCTGATCCGTTCCTCCTCCGGTGCCTGGCGAGTCGGCCGGCCACCGGGGGCGATGCCGCCGATCATGGGCGCAGCGCGGCCGCCGGGCCGCGGGATGACCGCCGTGGCGGCCGGGCCCGCCGTCCCGCGCGCACCCTGCTCGAAGACCGAAACCCCCATGGGAGAACACCGGATGAAGATCTCCGTCCGCGGCGCCTCGCTCGCCGCCGCCGTCTCGCTGCTGGCCATGGTGCCGCTGCTCACCGGCGCCTCGGCCCCGGCCGGCTCCGGGCCCACCGCCTCCGCCGCGCCCACCACGGATGCCACCTGCGTGCTGAACGCCCACGGCGTCTTCGCCAACGCCGTCGGCCCGGGCGGCACCGACCTGCCCCTGCCCGACACCCTGGCCATGACCGGCACCGTGAACTGTGTGGACGCCGCCGACGCGCCGCTGGCCGCCGGCACGTTCGAGCGGACGGTCACGATGCCCGCCGCCGAGTGCACCGGCGACGAACACGGGGACACCTCCACGACGACCGTCCAGTGGGCCGACCTCACCACCTCCACCCTGCGGTTCGACAAGACCGACGTGGTGAAGGTCAACGGCACCGCCTCACTGGTCGTCTCCGGCACCGTCACCGCCGACAGCGCGCGCTTCGCGGGCGATGCCCTCACCGCGGTGGGCACCAGCTCCGGCGCCGGCTGCGGTACCCCGGCCGGCGAGACCACCCTCGACTCCACCCTCGTACTGCGCCTCACCCACTGACCGGCCCGACGCCCCCGTATCCGAAGGAAGACCCGACATGTCTCTGCCCGACGCCCCCGCCCTCACCACCCCGAAGGGCCGCGTCTACGCGATGCTGGACACCGACGGGGACGGAGTCGCCTCCCGGCACGACTACTTCGTCCGCATCGAACGCGCCCGCCAGGCCACCGGACGCGACCACGACGACCCCCTGGTCATCGCCGCACGCACCACGGGCGAACGGGCCTGGGCGGCGATGGACGCCAACGGCGACGGCGTGATGACCTACGAGGAGTACGTCGCCTGGGTGGACGCCGACAAGTTCGACAACATCTGCCGCTACGCCCTGGGCGCCCTGTTCGACCTCGCGGACGCCGATCAGGACGGCGCCCTCGACCGCGCGCAGTTCACGGCGCTGCGCCAGGCCCTGAACAACCGGGCGAGCAACGCCGACGCGGCGTTCGACGCCCTGGACGCCGACGGTGACGGGCGCGTCCACCGCGCCGAGTACCTGGCCTCGATCCGCGCGTACGTGACGGGCGAGGACTCGCCCATGGGGGATGCCCTGTACTGATCTACTGTGTCGTGTCATGGCCGTCCTGATCGTCGGCGGCAGCGGCCTCCTGGGTGCTGAGTTGGTCCGTCAGGCAGCAGTGGCGGGCTACGCGGCTGCCGCGACGTTCGCCACCGTCCCCGGAGGCACTGCGGGGGTCCCGTGGCATCGGCTCGATCTGCGGGACCCCGGCCGGATCGAGGCGGTCATGGCCGAGGTGGAACCACGCGTGGTCGTCAACGCGACCAGCGGCGGCGCCGATTGGGCGGTCACGGCCGAGGGACCGGTGCGCCTGGCGATGGCGGCTGCGCGGTACGGCAGCCGCCTGGTCCACGTCTCCAGCGACGCGGTGTTCTCCGGCGCCCGCGTCCACTACGACGAATCGTGCCTGCCCGACCCGCTCATCCCCTACGGCGCGGCGAAGGCGGCGGCGGAAACGGGGGTTCGCCTCGTGTGCCCGGACGCGGTCGTCGCCCGCACCTCCCTGATCATCGGCGACCGGCGCTCGGAGCACGTACGCGCGGTGCACGACCTCGCGGCCGGCGCCCGAAGCGGTGCGCTGTTCACCGACGACATCCGCTGCCCGGTCCACGTCGCCGACCTGGCCGCCGGCCTGCTGGAACTCGCGTTGGGCGACCTGTCCGGCGTCCACCACCTGGCAGGAGCCGATGCCGTGAGCCGCCACGAACTCGGCGTGCTGATCGCCCGGCGCGACGGGCTCGACGCTTCCCGGCTTCCCAGCGGCCTGCGGGCCGACAGCGCCCTTCCCGGGGCGCTCGACGTGCGCCTCGACAGCCGCGCCACCCAGGGCCGGCTCCGAACCAGGCTGCGCGGCGCCCGCCAGTTCCTCGCCATCGGGCCGTGACGCCCCGCCGACGCTGTGCGGCCGCCGAAGAAGTCCGGGTCCGGGGAGGCTGGTGGACTTCGCTGCGGCGGTTCAGAGCCGGCACGCGGAGTCATGGCGTGCTGTCAGGTACAGTCGCGGATCGTCGAATCGAGGAGCCACGCAGATGGCGAACCAGCCCCGTCTTGTCCTGCTCACCGGTGCCGCCGGCCGGATCGGCAGCTGCCTGCGGGAGCTGCTGCCCGCCTACGGGTACCGGCTGCGCTGTTTCGACCGCCTGCCGGTGCCCGGCGACCCCGACGCGATCACCGCCGACCTGCGGGACGCCGGGGCGCTGGCGGCGGCGATGGACGGTGTCGACGCCGTGGTGCACATGGCCGGGATCCCGGGTGAGGCGCCGTTCGCCGACATCCTGGCCGCCAACATCGACGGCACCTACCGGCTCTACGACGCCGCCCGGGCGGCGGGGGTGCGGCGGATCGTCAACGCCAGCAGCAACCACGCGGTGGGCTTCACCGAGCGGCCCGCCGACGGCGCCGTCGTGCCGGTGGACACCCCGCAGCGGCCCGACACCTACTACGGGCTGTCCAAGTGCTTGGGCGAGAACCTGGCCTCGCTGTACGCCGACCGGCACGGGATGGAGACGGTCTCGCTGCGGATCGGCTCCTTCACCGCCGAACCGCGCACCATCCGGGCTCTCGCCACCTGGCTCAGCCCCGGCGACTGCGCCCGCCTCGTCCACGCCGCCCTCACCGGCCCGGTCACCGGCCACACCGTCGCCTTCGGCATCTCCGCCAACACCCGCGCCTGGTGGGACCTTTCGACGGCCCGGGCGCTCGGTTACCAGCCGCAGGACGACGCCGAGGAGTTCGCGCAGGAGCTGATCGCGAAGCTGGGCGAACTTGCCGCCGACGACCCGGACTACCGCTATCTCGGCGGCGGCTTCACCCGCTGAGCCGGCGAAGCGGCCTCCCGGGGGCCGATCGACGGGTGATCAGATATCGTGCCCGGCCATGGGAGAGCTGATAGTGGTCCGGCACGGCCAGACCGAGTGGAGCGTTTCGGGCCGGCACGCGGGCCGCACGGACGTCGCGCTGACCGATGCGGGTGAGGCCGCGGCCAGGGCGCTGGCACCGAGGCTGGCGCAGCGTCGCCCGGTCGCGGTGTTCAGCAGCCCGCTCAGCCGGGCGATGCGGACGGCCGAGCTCGCCGGCCTGACCGGCGTCCAGCCCCTGCCGGACCTGGTGGAGTGGGACTACGGGGGCTACGAGGGCCTGACCGCCGAACAGATCCAGGCAACCAGGCCCGACTGGGACCTGTGGCGCGACGGTGTCGTCCCCGGCGACGCCGCCCACCCCGGCGAGCAGCTCCAGCAGGTGGGCGCGCGCACGGACGCGGCGCTGGAGCGGATCCGGCCGCTGCTCGGCGAGGGCGATGTCGCCGTGGTCGCCCACGGCCACCTGGCGCGGGTGCTCGCCGTGCGCTGGCTCGGGCTCGACGCGTCCGCCGCCGGCCTGCTCGGCCACCCGCACCCGGGCAGCCTCAGCGTCCTGGCCGTCGAGCACGGGCGGCCGGTCGTCTCCGCCTGGAACGTCCCGTAGTCCCGTAGTGGCGGACGGATGACAGGTCTTCTCAGTCGGGGCGCTGGCCGTGGAGGAGGGCGGGCAGGGTGTGGCCGGCGAGGGCTTCGGTGACGCGGGCGGCCTGGGAGGGGGCCATGTGGTTCTTCAGTTCGCGCACGGGGAGGCTGCTTCGCGGCCCCGCCGCCCAGCAGCTGCTCCGGGCCTGGGTGCCGGAGACGCCAAGTACTCCGGCGAGGTCGCCACCGCCAGCGAGCTGCGCAGGGAGTTCGGGCCCGAGCTCGAAGGCCTCGGCAACTTGCCGCGCCGCCCCCGCAAGCTCGGCGTCTCCAACGGCCGCGGCGACGGCGTCGGCCATCCGCTGCCGGCCGGCGAGGTCGCCTTCGACACCGAGAACACCGACCACGGCCACGTCTCCGGCGCCCTCGCCGACTGGATCCTCAAGCGCCTCTGACTCCCCGCGGAGTGGGAAGTCGGCCGGGTCGACTTCCCACTCCCGGCCCCGCGTTCACGCGGCCTCCGGCCGAGCGGATCCATCAGTCCGGAGCTGAAAGCCGCTACGAGAGCCCGTCCGAACTGCCCGGACGGGCACGCACCGCTGCCCTCGGAGCCCTTCCGTTCCACCGCCCCGCCGGATGACCATGGAGCGTCAGCAGAATCCGGGGGGGCACACCCATGCGCACACATGACGGCGAGCGGCACCGTGACAACCGGGACACGGTCGCCGACCGCACTGCCCGGGCCGGCCGGGCGCCCGCCCACCGGCTGCTCGCCCTGCAGACCAGCGTGGGCAACGCCGCCGTCGTCCAGATGCTGCACCGGGGCGGCCACCTCACAGAGCACCAGGCATCCGGGCCGCTCGCCGCCGTCCAGCGCTCCACCGTCGACGACGTCCTGCGCACCGCGGGCCGCCCCCTGGAGGACGCGACCCGCACGGAGATGGAGGCCCGCCTGGGCGCCGACTTCTCCGACGTCCGGGTCCACGACGGTCCGGCGGCCCGTGCCTCCGCGGTCGAGGTCGGCGCCCGCGCCTACACCTCCGGTAACCACGTCGTCATCGGCGAGGGCGGCGGCGACAAACACACCCTCGCCCACGAGCTGACCCACGTCATCCAGCAGCGGCACGGCCCCGTGGCCGGCACCGACAACGGGAACGGCCTGCGGATCAGCGACCCCTCGGACCGGTTCGAGCGCGAGGCGCAGGCCACCGCGCAGCGGGTCATGACCGGGCCCGTCCGCTCGCCCGAGTCGCCCGAGGAGCGCGGCCACACCGTGCCGCAGCAGCGTTCGGCGCATTCCACGGCCGCCGACGCCCTGCAGCGCGCCGCGTCCGACGACCTCCCCGAGGCCGACACCCCGTCACAGGCGGTTCCCGAACTGCCCGCCGCCCTGGTCGAGCAACTGCAGCAGGCGAAGGCCGAGAGCGGAACGGACTCGAAAGCCATGCGCCAGGCGGCGCTGGACACGCTGCTGCGGTACGTCCTCGCCCAGCTGCCGGTCACGCCCGATCATCCCGAGCTGCAGACCGCCCTGGCCGACAAGAACCTCGTCCTCAGCTACAAGCACTCCCGCCAGGGGGCGGGCAAGCCCATGGCCCTGACCAGCACGGGCACCTCGGGCGACCGGGTCACCATGGCGCTGTACCGGAACCTGTTCGACGACTACGGCCCCGCCGAGATCCACAGCACGCTGCGCCACGAGCTCATCCACGCCGCCCAGGCCATGCTGATGCCCGACGAGGACGCCGCCGACGGCGCGGACCCCCACATCTACATGGACGTGCTGAGCGACATCGGCCACGAGACCTTCGCCACGCTCCAGCAGCCGATGCGGGAGATCGAGACCCACGTCTGGGAACTGGAACACGCGGGCCGCACCGGGATCAGCAGCGGCTACCTGGGCGAGACCGTCGGCTACCTCGTGCAGTACACGGACGAGCTGGTCGGCAACCTCGGCCGGACCACCACCACGGACCGGCACCTCGACTACTGGCGCGCGTACCTGGAGAACTCGGTCGCCGCGCTGGGCCGGGCCGCCGCCACCCCCGCCGTCGCCGGCCACACCGACCAGGCCCTCGCCGGGCAGATCACCGGGGCCCAGCAGAGGCTGCAGGGCGCCATCCACGCCAGGGAGCAGGCGAGCGCGTCGGCCGGGAAGCGGCCGGGGGGCACGGGCCGGGGTTCCACCAGCACGCGCAAGCGGGGGAAGACCGATCAATGACCGCGGCCGGCTCGAACCCCGGTGGGCGGGTCAGTGGCCGGCCGGCAGGGCGGCGGTGCGCCTGCCGGGCAGCCAGGTGCGGGGGCGGCGGACGACGATACGGCCGAAGCTCTTCTTGCCGGCCAGCTCGATGCGCAGCCTGACCGGTGTGTCCGGGTCCGGGTCCCGGTGGCCCTTGATCCTGCTGAACTCCAGGATCAGGCCGTAGGGGTCGAGCGCCATGCCCGGGCCGAGGATCAGCGTCAGGTTGCCGCCCTGCAGGTCGACGTCGATCGGCAGGGTGTCCTGGGTGATCACCGCCTGGGTGAAGTCGAGCGTCACGTGGGACCACGCGCCGGCCAGTTCCAGGCGCCGGGGCAGCACCCAGCGGCCCGTCCGCTCGGCCTTGCCGAAGTTCTGCTCGATCCGCAGGACGTCCTTGGGCCGCGCCGGGTCGCCGGCGGCGGCGGCCGGCGCGGGTGGCAGGTCGGCGGTGAGTTCGCTCAGTTCGCCGAGCGTGCGCGCCGACAGTGCGGCCTCCACCCGCTCGTCCAGCTCCTCCGCGGTCAGCCGGCCCTCGCCCGCGGCGATGCTCAGCGCCGTGACCACCTGGTCCCGGTCGGCGTGCGAGGCCCGCAGTGCGGGCTGCGCGGGCTGTGCGGCGTGGTCGGAGCGGCTCTTGGCGAGCGAGATCTGTCCCGGCATGTGTCCCGTCCCCCGGATTCGACGAAGGTCCGCGCGCGACGGATCCCATCGGCGCGCGAACGGCAACTTACGCTATATCGCGATACGGTATATCGCGTTGCGTGTTCCCGCCAGGCCCGGATGCCCGGTACTCGGCGGGCAGCGCGACTGCCGTACGGGCGTGCAGGTGCGCCATGTCGTGGTGGTCCTTGTCGCGCGGCGGGTAGCCGAGGTGGCAGCGGACCTGGGTGGCGGCGTCGACGCACGGGATCGTGCGGCCGCCGATGGTGCCGGTCACCGGAGCCGGGTAGCGGAACCGCTGCCCGTCCGGGAGGAGCTGGTCTCCGCCGTCGCGGCCTGAGCCAGTCACCGGGTGGAGGTCGACCGCGCGGCCGGCGCCGTCGGCCAGGGCGAGGGCGGTGGGCAGCAGGTCCCGCAGCACGGTGGTGAACCCGGCGGCCGCCAACGCCTGCCGGGCCGCGTCGAGTTGGTGGCGCGGGAGGACCAGGTCGAGGTCGTCGTGAGGCCGGGTGGTGTGCCCCACCAGGGCGTCCACGCCCCAGCCGCCGTCCACCCAGGCGCTCACGCCCGCGTCCACTAGCAGGTCCAGTACGTCGAGGACGTCGTCTTCGTTCAGCACGATGTCACCCCGGGGTTCGTCAGGAGGCGTCGGTGTTCTTGCGGAAGCGCTTGGCCAGAGCCGGGTCCGACTCCCACCACAGGCCGTCGCCGCCGTGCTCCTCGTCGGCGGGATCGGCGGCCCGGGCCGTCGGGAGGGCGCAGTCCCCCACGGCCCGCACGCGGAACACCAGGCCGGGGACGGCCCACAGGGCCGCGAGCATCGGCAGCGTGACCGCGACGACGTAGTACCAGGGAACCATCGCGGCGCGGGCCAGGGGCGCCACCACGAACGGGGCGAATCGCAATCCGGTGCCCCGGCCGGCGACCAGGAACTCCCGGTCCTCGGCGACCTCCACGGTCACCGTGTTGGAGCGGGTGCGGTCCCAGGCGGCGAGCCGGACGGTGTGGGTCCCGGCGGGCACCGGGAAGCGCGCGGTGCCGCCCTGCCGGACCCCGCCGACCCGTACCCCGTCGATCACCACCCGGTACCAGCCCTCCCTCAGGACGATCAGCGGCCGCTCGGCGTGCACGACGACGGTTCCGGTCATCAACGCTCCCCCTGGTTCTTTGATGATCACGCGCGAAGGCGCGCCCATGATAGGGGACGAACCATGGCCGGGGGCGTCAACCCGGCGCCCCAGGCGTCGAACTGGTCGTCGAAGAGGAGCCGAGGTGTCCCGCTCGCACCGGGGCGGCCAGGGCGCGCTCGCCCTGGACGCCCCGGCCCGTCGCGCCGGGGCGCTGGTGAACCCACCTGGCCGTGGGGCCCGTTGGGCTTGGGCGGGGGGCTTCGAGGCCGGCCGGCCCGCCTGTGCGCGCGGGATGTCGGCGCCGTCGACTTCCCGCGCGGGCGGCCGCCGTTCGGTGGGGTGACGGCCCCGCCGACGGCGGCCTCGGTGACGGCGGCCTCTGCGCACCGGCCCGGGCCACTTACCCGGGCAGGTCGCCGTTGCCGCCCATGTTGGCGGCGATGCGGCGCAGGACGTTGATCGTGGTCACGAAGTCGGCCTCGTCTACGCCTTCGTGGGACCGGCGGTGCACGCGCAGGTTGCGCTCGCGGGCCCGCAGGCGTGCCGCCTCGCCCTCCTCGGTGAGCGACATGCCGCCCGTCGCCTGGTCCTCCAGCAGCCAGCCGCGGGCGGCGAGGTCGTCGAAGACCTCGCCGAAGTCGAGCCCGAGGTCCTCGTAGCAGGCCAGGCGCTCGACCAGCGTCGTACGGTTCCAGGTACCCGGGGCGCTGGCGGCGTGGTTGAGCGTCCACCAGTGCGGCTGGGTGAGCCCCTCGACCGCCAGCTGCTCGCGCAGCGCCCCCACCACCCGCCGGTACACCTCTCCGCTCCACGCGCCGATCGGCTGAGCGGCCAGGACCTCGTGCGGATACTCCTTGAGCGTCACGCCGACACACCCCTTTCTGTTCGATCATCGGGACGCGATCACCGTAGAACTTCAAGTCGCCTTGAGGTCAAGGAGGTTCGTACCCCCCCGGTGCCGGTGACCGGATCGGGCCGGGCCCGGGCGTGCGGTTGCCGTGACGCGACGGCGGCAGTCCTCGGACCGGTTCTGCGTCGAACACGCCAACGCCGAACTACGGTAGTGGCGCCCACTCCAGCGTTACACCGGCCGACGCGAGGACTACGCCGAGACCCACCGCGCGATCGCCTCGCTGGTCTCCGCCCGCGCAGCCCGCCGGCCGACCCGCCGCAAGCCGAGCACCGAACCGGTACTCGCCCGACAGGCGGTCTGCTGATCACTGGCCACCTCCCAGGCCGCCCAGTTCCCCGACCTGGCCGCCGGGGTGCGCGAACTCACTCGCGCTGCGCGTGCGCGCCGCCCTCGCCGACCGCTTGGCCCGCCTCGCCCTCGCCGGGCACCTTCGCCCCTGCGACCCCGACCTCGCCGCCGAGCACCTCCTCGCCCTGCTCACCGGCCCGCTCGACTACCGCCCCGACTCCGGCCCGCATGCCGACCTCGCTCCCGCGGCTGTCGCGCGACGGCGCCGTGGAGGTGTTCCTGCGCGCCTACGCCGCCTGACGGCCACACCCCGGGCACCGCCCGAGGGCACGGCCGACGGGCGCCGCGGCCGAACCGTTCATGCCCGCGCGGCGGGTGCGGGCGCGGGAGCGGCGGCGAGGACGGCGTACAGGACGACGGGCAGTTCCCTGTCCTCCTGCCCGACGCCCAGGCCGATCCAGCGCCCGCCGCCGGGCAGCGTCCACACCTGCAGGGTGACGGCCTTCTGGCACAGCAGGGCGACCGGTTCGGGAACCGGGTGGCCGCCGTCCTGGTCCGCGTCGAAGCTCGCGCGCAGGTAGGAGAACAGGTCGACGGCCTGCGCACGGCCCCAGCGCGCGGTGAACACCCGGGCCAGGGCGTCGAGTCGGGCACCGGCCGCGTCGAGTTCGCGCTCCACGGCCTGCCCTTCCGCGTCGTCGAAGAAGTCGCGGCTGACGGACAGCTCCTCGACCCGGTAACCCGGGCCGGCGAAGCCGGCGGCGTACTCGCGCTTCCGCAGAGGGAAGGGGTGGGAGTCGGCGAGGAGGGCGTCGATGCGGGCGAGGTGCGCGGCTGTGGTCACGGCCGCAAGGCTAGGCGGCGACACCGACAGCAAGGCCGGGCCCTCTCGACGGGGGCGGGCGTGCGGGCCATTCTCGTCCCGGGCCCTGCGGCCCAAAGCGGACCCCGGCGAACCCGACCCTCGCGTGAAGGAGCCTTCGTGGAAGAGCAGTTGAGCGATCCGGTGACCGAGCAGTCGACCGAGCAGTTGACCGATCCGGTGACTGAGCCGGTGACCGAGCCGGCGCGGTGCCCGGTGGAGCAGCGCCCGGGGTGCCCGGTGGAGCGGCGCCTGGTCCTGGACCCCACCGGCCGCGCCCGCGACGCGGAGAGCGCCGAGCTGTTCGCGCGCGGACCGGCCACCCCGGTGGACATCCTCGGCGTGCCGGCCTGGGCGGTGGCCGACCCGGTGCTGCTGGAGGAGCTGCTCAGGGACCCGCGGGTGTCCAAGGACGGGCACCGGCACTGGCCCGACTTCGAGCGCCTGGTGCCGAACTGGCCGCTGGCGCTGTGGGTGAGCGCGCGCAACATGTTCACCGCGCACGGCGCCGACCACCGCCGGCTGCGCCGCCTGGCGGGCGCCGCGTTCACCACCCGTCAGGTCGCCGCCATGACGGGGCGGATCGAGGAACTGACCGCCACCCTGTTGGACGAGATCGCCCTGACCCCGCCCGGCACGGCGGTGGACCTGCGCGAACGCCTCGCCTACCCGCTGCCGATCCAGGTCATCGCCCAACTGCTCGGCCTGCCCGACGCCCTGCGCGACAGCTTCCGCCACACCGTCGACCTCGTCTTCTCCACCACCCTCACCCCCGAGGAGTCCGCGGCCAACGCGGCAAGCTTCTACCGCATGCTCGACGAACTGATCGCAGCCAAGCGCGAACAGCCCGGCCAGGACATGACCTCCCGCCTGATCGCCGCGCGCGACACCGAGGGCGACGGAAGCGCGCTGACCGAGGAGGAACTGCGCGACACCCTGCTGCTGATCGTCTCGGCCGGCTACGAGACCACCGTCAACCTGATCGACAACGCGATCACCCTGCTGCTCACCCACCCCGGGCAACTGGACCTGGTGCGCGCGGGCAAGGCCGGCTGGGACGACGTGGTCGAGGAGGCACTGCGCCACCAGGCACCGGTGGCGCACCTGCCGCTGCGCTACGCCATCGAGGACATCGCGCTGCCCGGCGGGGTGACGATCCGCCGGGGCGAGGCGATCCTGGCCGCCTACGCGGCCGCCGGGCGCCACCCGGCGCGCTACGGCACGGACGGCGGCGTCTTCGACGTCACCCGCCCGGTCAAGGACCACCTCGCCTTCGGACACGGCCCGCACTTCTGCCTCGGCGCCCCCCTGGGCCGCCTGGAGGCCCGCACCGCGCTGCGGGCGCTGTTCGAACGCTTCCCGCGGCTGGAACTGCTGCCGGGGGCGCAGCTGGAGCCGGTGGAGTCGCTGATCTCCAACGGGCACCGGTCGCTGCCGGTGCTGCTCACCCAGGACCGCTGACCGGGATCCCCGCGGGCCGCCGGGTGCGGCGAGCGCGGCGCGGCCGGGGTCGATCGTGGTGATCGTGTGGCGGGCCGATCCGGAGGTCACGAAGGGATCCCCGGCGGCGATCCGCTCGATCCGGGCGCGGTCGGCCCCGGCGGCGAGGGTGGCTTTGCCGTCGGCAGTGGGCACCGCCTGGCCGGGGGCCCGGAGGACACCGGCGGTGTGACGGCGTTCCAGGAAGGCGAGGTGGCCGGTGAGGTCGCCGGCGACGTGGGGCCCGCGTCCTCCTCGGCGCCGGTGTACGTCAGGCGCAGCAGGTGCGGCATCCGCGCCTCTTCCGTTCTCGTCGCAGCCCTTCTCGTCGCGGCGGCCCATCATGGCGGCTCGGCAGGGCTCGGCGTGCTCAGCGGCCTTCGGTGGTGACCTCGCCGAAGTCAGTGACGAACGCGGTGATCAGGCGGGCGAACTCGGTGCGGTCGCGCTCGCTCCAGGAGGCCATGGCGCGGGCGAAGACGGCGCGGCGCAAGCGGTGGGCGGTCTCCAGCTGCTCGCGTCCGGCGCCGGTGAGGGCGAGCAGGGTGCGGCGGGCGTCGCGCGGGTCGCTGCCGCGTTCCAGCCAGCCCTCCTCGACGGTGCGCAGCACCAGGCGGCTGGCGCGGGGCTGGTCGACGCCGAGGGCGGCGGCGACGTCGGTGACGGCGCAGGGGCCGTCGTGGGCCTCGACGGCGTCCAGCACGCCGAACAGGGTGGGGTCGATCGCGCGGGCGCCGCCGGGTGGGGCGATACGGCCCAGGGAACGGCGGGTCTGGCTGCGGCGGATGGCGACCATGGCGCGTTCGACGGCGGCGACGGCTTCGGTGGCTTCGGCGGTGTCCTGCTCGTGCCCGCGCTCGTCCTGGGCCCTGTCCGGTGTGTTCTCCCGCTCCGACATGCATGCTAGGTTACAACCATTGTAAAAAGACATGCATCGAGGGGGACCCCGTCATGACCACCACCGACTCGCCCGACGCCCTGTCCACCGCCCTGCCCGACGTCCGCGAGCAGCGCCCGTTCGGCTACCTGGGGTAATCGCAGTGCACCGGGCTTCAGCCCGGTGGTGAAGCGATTCTGAACCCTGCTCTGACATCTGCGCGGTGGGCACCTCCCGAACTGTGGACGGTGCCCACCCGTGAAGGTCAGGCTGGGTGGTTCTGCTGCTCGATGCCGGACTATCGACAGCGGAGCGCCGCCGACCGATCCGGCGAAGTACGAGCCGGACCACAGGCGCTGTGCGCGCCAGTAGTGCTTGACCAGCTC
>NZ_JBSFGK010000120.1:0-20028 GCF_053596495.1 Kitasatospora sp. NPDC001683 | reverse complement strand
AACCCGGAAGCTAAGCCTCACAGCGCCGATGGTACTGCAGGGGGGACCCTGTGGGAGAGTAGGACGCCGCCGAACAATTCTTCAGAAGAACCCCCATCCGGATTCCGGATGGGGGTTCTTCGCGTTTTCCCGCAATTCGGACGGCAGCCGGCGGGTCAGCCCCAGCCGACCCCCGCCGAGTGGCTGGGCTCCGTCAATATGCCGCTAAAACCGCATGATCAGTGCACTGATCACCGGAATTTCGCTGCTCACGCCGTAGTCTCGAAGGCGGGGGAACAGGTGTCCGGGGGTGGCTCCCGGGCAGGGCCCGATCAAGAATGGTGCTCATGGGACGAGGCAGGCTGCGGATCTACCTCGGGGCGGCCCCCGGGGTCGGCAAGACGTACGCCATGCTCGCCGAGGCGCACCGGCGGCAGGAGCGTGGCACGGACGTCGTGGTGGCGTTCGTGGAGGACCACGGCCGGCGACGGACCGCGGACCTGGTGGCCGGGCTGGAGGTCGTGCTGCGGCAGCAGGTGGTGCATCGAGGGGCCAGGTTCTCCGAGATGGACCTGGACGCCGTGCTGGCCCGCCGTCCGGAGGTGGCGCTGGTGGACGAGCTGGCCCACACCAACGTGCCCGGGTGCCGCAACGAGAAGCGCTGGCAGGACGTCGAGGAGCTGCTCGCGGCCGGGATCGACGTGATCTCCACCGTGAACGTCCAGCACCTGGAGTCGCTCGGCGACGCCGTGGAGGGCATCACCGGGGTGCGCCAGCGGGAGACCGTCCCGGACGAGGTGGTCCGCCGGGCGGACCAGATCGAGCTGGTGGACATGTCCCCGCAGGCGCTGCGGCGGAGGCTGGCGCACGGCAACGTGTACACGCCGGAGAAGATCGACGCCGCGCTCGCCAACTACTTCCGCCCGGGCAACCTGACCGCGCTGCGCGAGCTGGCGCTGCTGTGGACCGCGGACCGGGTGGACGAGTACCTGCAGAAGTACCGCGCCGAGCAGGGGATCGTGGGCACCTGGCAGGCCCGGGAGCGGATCGTGGTCGGGCTGACCGGCGGCCCGGAGGGGGCGACGCTGATCCGCCGGGCGGCCCGGATCGCGGCCCGGGTCTCCGGCGGCGAGCTGCTGGCCGTGCACATCTCCCGTTCGGACGGGCTCGCCGGCTCCGGCTCGCCGCAGACGCTGATCGAGCAGCGCGCGCTGGTGGAGAGCCTCGGCGGCTCCTTCCACAACGTCCTGGGCGACGACCCGGCCGGCGGGCTGCTGGACTTCGCCCGGGGGGTGAACGCCACCCAGATCGTGCTGGGCACCAGCCGTCGGCCCCGCTGGCAGTACCTGTACGGGCCGGGCGTCGGGACCGTCGTCACTCAGAAGGCCGGGGACATCGACGTCCACATGGTCACCCACGAGCACGCCGGGCACGGGCGCCGCGGCAAGATACCCGTGCGGCGGATCACCGACCTGGGCCGGACCCGGACCGTCGCGGGCTGGCTGATCGGGCTGGCCGGTCCGCCGCTGCTGGCGATCGTGCTGACCGCGATCGGCGGGCTGGGCCTGTCCACCGACATGCTGCTGTTCCTGTCGCTGACGGTGCTCGCGGCGCTGGTCGGCGGGCTGCTGCCGTCGATCGGTTCGGCGCTGGTCGGCTCCTCGGTGCTGAACTTCTACTTCACCCCGCCGCTGCACACGTTCTCCATCAACGAGCCGGAGAACATCATGGCGGTGGCCATATTCACCGTCGTCGGCTGCTCGGTCGCCTCCGTGGTGGACCTGGCGGCCCGCCGCACCCACCAGGCGGCCCGGTCCCAGACCGAGGCGCAGACGCTCAGCGCGCTCGCCGGCACGGTGCTGCGCGGCGCGCCGAACGGCGACGGGGTGCTGACCGCGCTGATGGAGCAGGTCCGGGAGACCTTCGGCCAGGAGAGCGCCGCCCTGCTGGAGCGTCCCGAGCCGACCGGCGGCTGGGTGCCGGTCGCCACCGCCGGGCCGCGTCCGCCGGCGCGGCCCGAGGAGGCCGATGTGGACGTCCCGGTCGGCGAGAGCCTGGCGCTGGTGCTGCGCGGCCGGGTGTTGCCGGGGGCGGACCGGCGGCTGCTGGGCGCCTTCGCCGCTCAGGCCGCCGTGGTGCTGGAGCGCCGTCGGCTGGCCCGGGAGGCCGCCGCGGCCCGCCGGGAGGCCGAGGGCAACCGGATCCGCACCGCGCTGCTGGCCGCCGTCTCGCACGACCTGCGCACCCCGCTGGCGGGCATCAAGGCCTCGGTGAGCTCGCTGCGCTCGGCCGACGTCGAGTGGGACCCGGAGGACGAGGCCGAGCTGCTGGCCGGGATCGAGGCCGGGGCCGACCGGCTGGACCACCTGATCAACAACCTGCTCGACATGAGCCGCCTGCAGACCGGCACCGTCACCCCGCTGATCCAGGAGACCGACCTGGACGAGGTGGTCCCGTACGCGCTCGGCGGCGTGCCGCCGGAGTCCGTCCGGCTGGACGTGCCGGAGACGCTGCCGATGATCCGGGCCGACGGCGGGCTGCTGGAGCGCTCGTTGGCCAACCTGGTGGAGAACGCCGTCAAGTACAGCCCGGACGGCGTCAAGGTGCTGGTCAAGGCTGACGCCCTGGAACAGCCGGGCCGGCCGGGCCGGGTCGAGCTGCGGATCGTGGACCGTGGTCCGGGCGTGCCCGAGGAGGCCAAGGAGCGGATCTTCGCGCCGTTCCAGCGCTACGGTGACGCGCCGCGCGGCGCCGGGGTGGGGCTCGGGCTCGCGGTGGCGCGCGGGTTCGTCGAGGCGATGGACGGCACCGTCACCGCCGAGGACACCCCGGGCGGCGGCCTCACCATGGTCGTCAGCCTGCCCGCGGTCGAACGGCCGCCCGAGCTGGCCGAACTGGCCGAACCGGCCGAGCCGAACGCGCGGAACGCGCGGCACGAGCCGCCGGGCGAGGACGGCGACCCGGTCTCCGAGCTGATCACGTGAGAGCCGACTGATCACGTGCGGCCGGGCGGCCCACGTCCCACCAACAGCCAAGACACCACAGTCCGTAAGATCCGACAGCCCGAAAGGCGGAGCCCGCACATGACCCGGGTCCTCGTCGTGGACGACGAACCGCAGATCGTCCGCGCACTGGTGATCAACCTCAAGGCCCGCAAGTACGAGGTGGACGCGGCCCATGACGGCGCGAGCGCCCTGGAACTGGCCGCAGCCCGGCATCCGGACGTCGTCGTGCTCGACCTGGGCCTGCCCGACATGGACGGCGTCGAGGTGATCCGCGGCCTGCGCGGCTGGACCCGGGTGCCGATCATCGTGCTGTCGGCCCGGCACGCCTCCGACGAGAAGGTCGAGGCACTGGACGCCGGCGCCGACGACTACGTGACCAAGCCATTCGGGATGGACGAGCTGCTGGCCCGGATGCGGGCCGCCGTGCGCCGGGCCGAACCGGTGGCCGGGGAGGACGACTCGCTGGTCGTCACCGAGAGCTTCACCGTCGACCTCGCCGCCAAGAAGGTCAACCGGGACGGCACCGACGTACGCCTCACGCCCACCGAATGGCACCTGCTGGAGGTGCTGGTCCGCAACGCCGGACGGTTGGTCAGCCAGACCCAGCTGCTCCAGGAGGTGTGGGGCCCGGCCTACCGCACCGAGACCAACTACCTGCGGGTCTACCTCGCCCAGCTGCGCCGCAAGCTGGAGCGCGACCCCTCGCACCCGCGCCACTTCATCACCGAACCGGGCATGGGCTACCGCTTCGAGAGCTGATCGCGGCGGCCGCCGGCGGCTGCGACGCCTGCCGCCGGCGACCCGGAAACCGGTACCCTGCCGACATGAGTGGTGACATCAGCAGTGGCCAGCCGCAGGGGCGGTTCCGCCGCATGCTCAGCCGGCTGACCTCCTCGGCCGAGGAACTGAACGCCGAGGACCTGCGCCAGGAGAGCGCCGCCGAGTCGGGCTGCACGCCGATCGCCGGTTGCTCGGACCGCCAGCTGGTCACCGTCGCGGGCACACTGCGCACGGTGACGCTCCGCCCGCGGGCCGGGGTGCCGGCCCTGGAGGCCGAGCTCTTCGACGGCACCGAGGCGCTGGAGGTCGTCTGGCTGGGTCGCCGCTCGATCGCGGGCATAGAGCCGGGCCGCCGACTCGTCGCCAGCGGCCGGATCAGCCACGCACGCGGGCGCCGCGTGCTGTTCAACCCCCGGTATGAGCTGCGTCCGGTCGGACACGGGAGCGAATGAGCGTGAGCAACCACCCCGGCGGCGACGCCGCCGCCCGAATCGACCTGGACGCCGCCGACGCGGCCGCCCGGCAGGCCGCCGCCGAGGAGGCGGCGGACGGCCTGGCGCGGTCGATCGAAGGCACCGCGCCGGCCGCCGACCGGCCGCTGGACCCGGCGGCCGCCGAGGCCGCCCGGCAGGCCGCCTCCAAGGAGGCCGCCGACACCGTCCTGCAGGCCTTCGGCGGCGTGCGCGGCATGATCGACATGACGCTGCCCGGCCTGGTCTTCATCCTCACCTACAACATCACCCACCAGGTCAGCGCCGCCGCCTGGGCCGCGCTCGGCCTGAGCGCCCTGTTCGTGGTGGCCCGGCTGGCCCGGCGGGAGACCATCCAGCACGCCTTCAGCGGCGTGTTCGGCGTCGCCCTCGGCGCCTGGATCGCGATGAAGAGCGGCAAGGCCGAGGACTTCTACCTGCCCGGCCTGCTCTGGAGCGTCGGCTACTGCGCTGCCCTGGCGGTCTCCGCCCTGGTGCGCTGGCCGATGATCGGGGTGATGCTCGGCCCGATCACCGGCGAGATGTTCACCTGGCGCAAGGAGAACCCCGGCCGCCTCGCCGCCTACACCAGGGCGACCTGGGCCTGGGTGGTGATCATGGGCCTCAAGCCGGTGATCCTCTTCCCGCTGTACTTCACCCACAACGTCAACCTGCTCGGCTGGCTGAAGGTCGCCCTCGGCATCCCGCCGCTGCTGCTGGCGATGTACGTCACCTGGCAGATCCTGCTGAAGGCGCCGCCGCCGATCAAGGCGCAGCTGGACGACGACGAGGAGGAGCCGGCCAAGTAGCCGCTCCCGCCGGTACGGCCGAGGGCCCGCACCCCCACGACGGGGACTCGGGGGGCCCCTAGCCCCTCACCCCCCGCGGGTAGGGCGGGGGGCCCGCCCCCCCCGTCGGGGGATGCGGGCCCTCGGCCGTCGCGTCCGCGTGGCCCTACTGGGCGCCGGAGGTGGCCGACAGCAGCTGCTCCAGCTCCTCCTCGCGCTCCTGCGCGGCGACGAAGAGCAGCTCGTCGCCGCCCTCCAGGGTGTCGTCCTTGCCCGGCACCAGCACCCGGCCCTCGCGGATGATGCTCACCAGCGCGGTGTCCTGCGGCCAGGAGACGCCGCCGACCCGGGTACCGACCAGCTCGGCCTCCTCGGCCAGGGTCAGCTCGACCAGGTTGGCGTTGCCCTGGCTGAAGCGCATCAGGCGGACCAGGTCGCCGACGCTGACCGCCTCCTCGACCAGCGCGGACATCAGGCGCGGGGTGGACACGGCCACGTCCACGCCCCAGGACTCGTTGAAGAGCCACTCGTTCTTCGGGTTGTTCACCCGGGCGACCACCCGTGGCACCGCGTACTCGGTCTTGGCGAGCAGCGAGACGACCAGGTTGACCTTGTCGTCACCGGTCGCGGCGATCACCACGTGGCAGCGCTGCAGCGCCGCCTCGTCCAGCGAGGTGATCTCGCAGGCGTCGGCCAGCAGCCACTCCGCCATGGGCACCCGCTCCACCGAGATGGCGTTGGGGTTCTTGTCGATCAGCAGGACCTCGTGACCGTTCTCCAGCAGCTCGCCCGCGATCGAGCGGCCCACGGCACCGGCCCCGGCAATGGCGACCCGCATCAGTGACCCTCCTCCTTCGGCCCCTGCGCGAACGCGGCCTCGACCGCCGTCAGGTCGGCCCGGCGCAGCATCACGTGCACCAGGTCACCCTCCTGCACCACCATCTGCGGCGAGGGCAGCACGCCCTCACCGAGCCGGGTGACGAACGACACCCGGGCGCCGGAGGCCTCCTCCAGACGACCGATCCGCTGGCCCACCCAGCTCGGGTGGTACGCGACCTCGGCCAGCTGCACGGTGCCGCTCGGGTCCTGCCACAGCGGCTCGGCGCCGCTCGGCAGCAGCCGGCGCAGCATCTGGTCGGCCGTCCAGCGGACCGTCGCCACGGTCGGGATGCCCAGGCGCTGGTACACCTCGGCACGGCGCGGGTCGTAGATCCGGGCCGCGACGTTCTCCACGCCGAAGTTCTCCCGGGCGACCCGGGCGGCGATGATGTTGGAATTGTCACCGCTGGAGACGGCGGCGAAGGCATCGGCCTCCTCGATGCCCGCCTCGCGCAGGGTGTCCTGGTCGAAGCCGACGCCGGTCACCCGGCGCCCGTTGAACCCGGCACCCAGCCGGCGGAAGGCCGTCGGGTCCTGGTCGACCACGGCCACCGAGTGGCCCTGTTTCTCCAGCGTTCTCGCGAGGGCCGAGCCCACGCGGCCGCAGCCCATGATGACGATGTGCACCGGCGCTACCTCACCCGTCCCGTAGGGTTCTTGACCTGCGCAAACACCGTTCATCTCCGTTTCCCGCCCGGCTTTCCGGGACGAGGGTCCTCGTGGGGGTGTCGGCTGGACACCGCTCGACAACCACAGTGTTGCCCGCCGACTCGTATCCGACACGCTAGCCGGTCCACCGAACGCAGTCGCGACGAAGGGGGGATGAACGGCGCAAGCCCGGCCGGGAAACCCCTACGATTCCTTAACGTGCCTATGCCGACTGACCTTCCGAAACGCATCCTGATCGGGCGCGCCCTTCGCAGCGACAAGCTCGGGGAGACCCTCCTCCCCAAGCGGATCGCGCTGCCCGTCTTCGCCTCGGACGCGCTCTCCTCGGTTGCGTACGCCCCCGAGGAGATCCTGCTCACGCTCTCCGTCGCGGGGGCCTCGGCGATCCACTTCTCCTGGCAGATCGGCCTCGTGGTGGCGATCGTGATGCTCGCCGTCGTCGCCTCCTACCGGCAGAACGTGCACGCCTACCCCAGCGGGGGCGGCGACTACGAGGTGGCGACCGTCAACCACGGTCCGGCCGCCGGTCTGGTGGTCGCCGCGGCCCTGATGGTCGACTACGTGCTGACCGTCGCCGTGTCCACCACCTCGGGCGTCGCCAACGTGGTCTCCGCCGTCCCCGTGCTGCGCGGCCACGAAACGATCGTGTCGGTGGTCGTGGTCGTGCTGTTGATGGGCATGAACCTGCGCGGGGTGCGCGAGTCCGGCAGCGCCTTCGCGGTACCCACCTACGCCTTCATGATCGGCGTGATCGGGATGGTCGGCTACGGCTTCCTGCGGCACTTCGTGCTCGGCCAGGACATGCCCGCCGAGAGCTCCGGCTTCCACCTCGAGGCCACCCCGGGCAACGGATCGCTGGCCGGGTTCGCGATGGTGTTCCTGCTGCTGAAGTCCTTCTCCTCCGGCTGCGCCGCGCTCACCGGTGTGGAGGCGATCTCCAACGGCGTGCCCGCCTTCCGCAAGCCGAAGAGCAAGAACGCGGCCACCACGCTGCTGATGATGGCGACCGTCGCCGTGGTGATGTTCATGGGCATCATCTGGCTGGCCCGGCTGACCGGCGTGCAGATGGCCGAGAACCCGGCCGAGCAGCTGGTCGGCGCCGGCTCCGGCTACCACCAGAAGACCGCGCTGGCGCAGATCAGCGAGGCCGTGTTCAGCAACTTCACGCCCGGCTTCTACTTCGTCGCCGCCGTCACCGGCCTGATCCTGGTGCTGGCCGCCAACACCGCCTTCAACGGCTTCCCGGTGCTCGGCTCGATCCTCGCCCAGGACCGCTACCTGCCGCGCCAGCTGCACACCCGCGGCGACCGGCTGGCCTTCTCCAACGGCATCATCCTGCTGGCGATCGCCGCGATCCTGCTGATCATCTCCTTCGACGCGGACCCGAACCGCCTGATCCAGCTCTACATCGTCGGTGTCTTCGTCTCCTTCAACATGAGCCAGTCCGGCATGATCCGGCACTGGACCAGGCTGCTGCGCACCGAGACCGACCCGGCCGAGCGGCGCCACATGCAGCGCAGCCGGGCGATCAACGGCTTCGGCCTGGTGATGACCATGGCGGTGCTGATCGTCGTCCTGGTCACCAAGATCGGCCACGCCTGGATCGCGATCGCCGCGATGGTCGTGCTGTTCGTGATGATGAAGGGCATCCGCCGGCACTACGACCGGGTCTCCGAGGAGCTCACCGCCGCCGAGGAGCCGGACGACGTGGTGCTGCCGACCCAGGTGCACGGCATCGTGCTGGTCTCCAAGCTGCACAAGCCGGCGCTGCGCGCCCTCGCGTACGCCAGGCTGGCCCGCGCCCACACCCTGGAGGCGATCACCGTCAACGTCGACCCGGAGGACACGGCGGCGCTGCGGGGGGAGTGGGACGAGCGGGGCATCGAGGTGCCGCTCAAGGTGCTGGACTCGCCGTACCGCGAGATCACCGGGCCGGTGCTGGACTACGTGAAGAACCTGCGGCGCAGCAGCCCGCGCGACGTGGTCTCGGTGTACATCCCCGAGTACGTGGTCGGCCACTGGTACGAGCACCTGCTGCACAACCAGAGCGCGCTGCGGCTCAAGGGGCGGCTGCTGTTCAAGCCCGGGGTGATGGTCACCTCGGTGCCCTGGCAGCTGGAGTCCTCGGAGCGGCGCAAGCCGCAGAAGGCCTGGTCGGCGCCGGGGTCCGTCCGCCGTGGTGAGCCTCGGGCGCCGAAGGCCGTAAAGTCGAAGGATTCCGTCAGTACCGGTGCGACCGGCACCGGTGCCACCGACCGCAGCAAGGATTCCTCCCAGTGACGCGCAACACTCCGCCCCGTTCCTCGGGCTCCTCCGGCGCCTCCGGCAAGGGCAAGGGCGCCCGTCGGGGCGGCGGCTCCCAGCCCGGGCAGGTGGCCCGGCCGCGCTGGGGCCGGCCGAACCGGCCGGAGGCCACCGACCGTGACGGACTGACGGCGCGCACGGCGCCGGTCGTGCCGGGGGAGAACCCGGTGGAGAAGCCCGTGCGGGCCTCGCAGGACTCTCGGGCGGGGAAGCCGGCTCGGGACGTTCGGGACGGGAAGCCGGCTCGGGACGGGAAGGGCGCTGCGGGCGGCGCCGGCCGGAAGGCGCCGCGCAAGCAGGCGGTGCGGCCGCCGAAGGCGCTGCGCGCTCCGGCGGCGCGGACGCCCCGGCCGGAGTCGCCGTCCGGGGAGCCGCTGGTCGGCGAGCGCTACGAGGTCGAGGTCGGCCCGGTCGCGCACGGTGGCGGGCACTGCGTGGCCCGGCACGAGGGGCGGGTGCTGTTCGTCCGGCACGCGCTGCCCGGCGAGAAGGTGGTCGCGCTGGTGACCGAGGGCACCACC
The DNA here is from genome assembly GCF_053596495.1 of Kitasatospora sp. NPDC001683. Classification (NCBI taxonomy): domain Bacteria; kingdom Bacillati; phylum Actinomycetota; class Actinomycetes; order Kitasatosporales; family Streptomycetaceae; genus Kitasatospora; species Kitasatospora sp. NPDC001683. The sequence continues at coordinate 10,633 of NZ_JBSFGK010000120.1, read as the reverse complement.
ACCTCGCGGTTCCTGCGCGCGGACGCGGTGGAGGTGCTGGAGCCCGCCAAGGAGCGGATCGAGGCGCCGTGCCCGTTCGCCGGTCCCGGCAAGTGCGGTGGCTGCGACTGGCAGCACGTGACCCCGGGCGGGCAGCGCAAGCTCAAGGCGGCGGTGCTGACCGAGCAGCTGGCGAAGCTGGCCGGGCTGACCCCGGCCGAGGCGGGCTGGGACGGCAGCGTCGAGCCGGTCGGCGGCAAGCTGCCCGCCGGGCAGGTGCCGGCCTGGCGCACCCGGGTGCAGTACGCGGTGGACGCGGAGACCGGCAAGGTCGGCCTGCGCAAGCACCGCTCGCACGACGTGCAGCTGGTGGACCGCTGCCTGATCGCCGCCGAGGGCGTCACCGAGCTGGGCATCGAGGCCCGGGACTGGCCGGGCGTGGCGAGCGTCGAGGTGATCGCCGCGAGCGGCTCCTCGGACCGCCAGGTGGTGCTGACCCCGCGTGACGGCGCCCAGCTGCCGCTGGTCGAGCTGGACAAGCCGGTGTCGATCGCCCGGGTGGACGACCAGGGCGACGTGCACAAGGTGCACGGGCGCAGCTTCGTGCGCGAGCGGGCGGCCGGGCGGACCTGGCGGGTCAGCAACGGCGGCTTCTGGCAGATCCACCCGGAGGCGCCGGACACCCTGGTCGACGCGGTGCTGGACGGCCTGGACCCGCAGTGGGGCGAGAACGCGCTCGACCTGTACTGCGGGGTCGGCCTGTTCGCCGGCGCGCTGGCCGACCGGGTCGGCGAGGACGGCGCGGTGCTCGGCATCGAGTCCGCCAAGCAGGCCGTGGTCGACGCCCGGCACAACCTGGCCGCGCTGGACAACGTGCGGATCGAGTGCGACCGGGTCGAGACGCTGCTGCCGCGCACCGGCATCACCGCCACCGACCTGATCGTGCTGGACCCGCCGCGCTCGGGCGCCGGGCGCGAGACCGTCGCGCACCTGGTCGGCCTGGAGGCGCGCCGGATCGCGTACGTGGCCTGCGACCCGGCGGCGCTCGCCCGGGACCTGAAGTTCTTCCGCGAGGGCGGTTACCGGCCGGTCTCGCTGCGGGCCTTCGACCTGTTCCCGATGACCCACCACTTCGAGTGCGTGGCGATCCTGGAGCCGGCCGGGGAGTGATTCCCCCCGCATTGGGCGGCAGACGCCGAGGAGGCGGCACCCCGTGGTGTACGGGGGCCGCCTCCTCGGCGTTCGCGGGCGCGCTTACTCGTTGTGCTCCTCTTCGTCGGGGCTGTGCGGCAGGTCGATGCCGTGCTGGGCGGCGAGCCTGAGGAGTGAGGCGACCCGGCCCTCGTACGCCTGGACGCCGTCGGCGTCCCCTGCTGCCCGGGCCGCCGCGAGGTCCTGTCGGGCCTGGGCGAGCTGCTCGCGCAGCTCCTGGTCGAACATGGCTGTCATTGCCGGCCTCCACAAAAAACCGGTCGGTGCCGCTCGGGGAACGCTCAGAAGAGTTCAGAGTCCCGGATGGTCTAGGACTCTTCAAGTCAGGCTCGGTCAGGTTCAGGGTAGGTCCGGTCGGATCCCGGCGCGGGGTCCGTCGGGTGCGGAGTCGGTCAGGTGCGGAGTCCCTCAGGTGCGGGGCAGGGTGGCGAGCGCGTTGCGCAGGGTCTTGTTCAGACGGGGGCCCACCCGCTTCTCGACCAGGTGGTGCACCAGCCAGGCGAGCACCAGCGCGGACGCCGTCATCGAGGCGACGAGCACGCCCGGGGAGACCCGGTTCCGGTAGTGGATGATCACGGTCCAGCCGATCTCGCAGTGCAGCAGGTAGATCGGGTAGGTCAGCGCGCCGAGGCTGGTGAACCAGCGGAAGTCGAGGCGGTTGAACCAGCCGAGCGCGAGCCCGGCCATGATCAGGAAGAAGACGGCGACCGCGAAGTGCGTCGGCCACTCCGCCAGGTGGCGACGGATGTCGTGCTCGACGATCCGGTGCCGCTCGATGACGTTGTGCTCGGCGAGGACGAACGAGAACCCGATGATGCCCCACAGGAACACGTTCGGCTTGTACTTGTACATCAGGTAGAACGCGATGCCGGCGACGAAGAACGGCGAGGCGTTGGGTATCAGCACGTACTGCAGCGGCTTGGCGTCGGCGGCCAGGGAGAGGATGCCGGCGGTCGTCCAGATGACGCAGAACGCCATCACCCGGCGGTAGGTGGTGCCCATCCAGACGACGATCGCGAACAGCAGGTAGAAGCGGAGCTCGACCCAGAGCGTCCAGTAGACGCTGTCGACGTAGGTGACGCCCATCGGCTCCTGGAGCATCGTGAGGTTGACCAGGCGGTCCCACTTGGTCGGGCTGCTGGTCGCGCCGCCCAGGTACAGGGTGACGGCCGACGTGATGATCACACCGCACCAGTACGCCGGGTAGAGCCGCACCACGCGGGAGGTGAAGTACTGGGCGACGCTCCGGCCCCAGCTGCTCATGCAGATCACGAAGCCGCTGATCATGAAGAAGAGCTGGACGCCGAGCCAGCCGTACGACGTGATCCGCACGTACTCGCGCGGCAGGACGTCTGCGGGCGACTTGTCCCACAGGAACCACATCGCCGAGAGGTGGAAACAGACCACCAGGATCGCGGCGACGAACCGGAAACCGTCCAGGGCGGGCAGCCGATTGGGCTTGGCCGCGGCTTGGGGCGTCGGCGATGCCATCGGGCTCGGTCGCGGGGCGACAGCGGTGGTGCTGTCCGGTACGGGGGCGATAGAGGTCACGGTACAGGGTATTCATCGCCGTTCCGCGCCTCCGTCGGCGGGGTACCGGGGTTGGCGGGGGCTTCGGCGAGGGGTTGGGCGGGTCGGTTCGGCGAGTCGGTTCGGTGAGGGGTTCGGTGAGGGGTTCGGTGACGGGCAGGTTGCGTGGGGGCGTGCGGGAGGTGTGCGGGCGGTGTTCGCGCGCCCTTGTTGTGCTAGCGCTTCGGCGCTAGCTTGAACGGCATGGGCAAGAAGCAGCTGAACGTCCGAGTGGACGCCACGACCGCGGAGATGGCCCGGGAACGGGCGGAGCAGCAGGGGATCAGCATGAACCAGTACATCGAACGCCTGGTCCAGCAGGACATGGGTGAGTCGGGGCGGGCCTTCATCGACGCCGCCGCGCAGTTCATGAAGGAGTACGAGACGGCGTTCCTCGCCGAGTTCGGGGAGTCGGGCGAGCTCCAGGACGTGCGCCGTTGAAGCTGGAGGTCGACCTCTCGTGGCTGCTCATGACCGCGGAGCAGTACACGCCCGGTGACCCGCAGGTCACCGACTACGGCTCACTGCTCGCGGCCGTCACCCGGCACCAGGCCGAGATCTTCGACATCTCCGTCTACCCCGAACCGCAGGACCGCGCGGCCGCGCTGATGCACCAGCTGATCCGGGTGCCGGCCCTGGAGAAGACCAACGAACTCTTCGCGACCGCCGTCGCCTACGCCTACCTCGTCGCCAGCGGCTGCACCGTCGCCACCACCGCCCGCGAGGTGCGCAGCCTCTCCCGGGCCATCCGGGAAGGGCGGCTGGGGGTGTCCGGGGTCGCCGAGCGGCTGGCGGCCTGGGTGGTCGACGAGGCGGAGGGGGAGGGCGTCAGCGGGGCGGAGGACGAGGACGACGACTGAGCGCCGTCCTCGTCCTGTCCTTGTCTCGCTCTGGGAGGGCCGGCGCGGACCGGGTCTAGCTTTCGGAGCCCTGCTCGGCGTCCGGGGAGGCGGGCTCGGCGATGAGGGCCGTCGCGAACGGGCGGAAGCCGGCCCGGCGGTAGATCCGGGCGACGTCCTCGTCGGAGGCGGACAGGAACACCGTCCCCACGCCGTCGGCGCGGGCGTGCGCCACCAGGGCCGAGGTGACCGCCAGACCCAGCCCGCGCCGCCGGGCGGAGGGGAGCGTCCCGACCCCGACCACCTCGGTGACCGGGCCCACCGGGTTGTGCTGGCCGGCGCACAGCACCTCGGCGCCCTCCAGCGCGGCGGCCAGCACCGTGACGCCGTCGGTGATCCGCTGCGCGATCCGCGCCACCCCGCCGTCGGCCGTCAACGTCGCCGCGCTCGCCGCCAGTTCGACCGCTCCCGCGGCGCCGGTGGCGGTGCCCGGGTTGCCGAAGGCCACGTGCGGAACGGCGACCGCGTCGGCCAGCTCGGGGGCGTCCGCGGCCAGCACCCGTACCTGCACCCGCTCCGGGACGGCCGGCGCCGGGGCCGCCTCGTCCTGCGGGCCGAGCACCAGCAGCGGGTGCTCGTGCACGGTCAGCCCCGCCGCCTCCACCGCCGCGCGCAGTTCGGGGTTCCGCTCGGCGACCCACTCGAAGGCCTCCGGCACGCCCAGCTCCCGCTGCCGCTCCAGCACCCGACGGACGTCCTCGGCGGTGGCGGCCGGGCCGTCGTGGCCGGGCGTCGGGCGGGCGTAGTAGTGCCAGCCGGTGCTGCCCTTGCGGACGAACAGGGTCAGCGGGCCGAAGTCCTCGGCGGTGGCGGCACTGCGCGGTACGGCGTCGTAGTAGCGCTCGATGTCGTCGAGCAGGGCGGGGTCCGGAGCATGATCAGCTGAAGTCACGGCGTGCATCCAAGCAGGGGTACCGGTGCGTCGCCACTGTTTTGTCAGGTCGCCCGTGTGCGATGGATTGTTGCCGAACGCTTACCGGCTCGCGGTGATCTTGTGCGTGTACGCCGGGCATGCTGATGCCTTCACAGCTCTGCCGAGGGGGACGGCGGACGTCCGCACTCGGCGAGGCAAGGGGGGAAGTCAGGCCCATGAGGCTCTGCTTTCTGGTGGAGGAGCACTACCGGAGGGACGGCATGCCGCTGGACGTGGCACGTCAACTCACCACGTGGGGACACCGGGTGGAGGTGCTGCGCCCCGGGGACTCGCTGATGGCGATCTCCGAGGCGGTCCGGGCCGGCAGCCACGACGCCTGGGTGCTCAAGACCGTCTCAGGCGGCCCCGGACTCACCCTGCTGGAGGCGGCGGCCACCGTGGGCCTCACCACCGTCAACGACGTCCGCTCGATCCGCGGCGTCCGGGACAAGGCGCTCGCCTCCGTGATCGCCCGCACCCGCGGCCTGCCCGTCCCGGTCACGTATGCCGCGGCCCGTTGGGAGCGGCTCGCCGAGATCCCGGCCGCCGAGTACCCGCTGGTGGTCAAGCCGGCGGACGGCAGCTCCGGGCGGGGCGTGCGGCTGGTGGCCGGGCCCGACGACCTGATCGGCCTCGGGCCCGAACTCGCCGGGCAGGGGCTGCTGATCGCCCAGCCGTACGTGCCCAACGACGGGACGGACCTCAAGGTGTACTGCGTCGACGGCGAGCTCTTCGCGACGGAACGTTCCTCCCCGCTGCACCCCGGGGAGGGCGTGCGCGAGCGGCAGGTGCCGCTGCCGGGGAGCGTCGCGCGGATCGCGGCGCAGGTGGGCGAGGTGTTCGGGCTGGACCTGTACGGGGTCGACGTGCTGCTCGGGCCGGACGGGCCGGTGGTGGTGGACGTCAACGACTTCCCGAGCTTCCGGCAGGTGCCGGACGCGGTGGCGCGGGTCGCCCGGGCGGTGCTGCGGCTCGCGCGCAGCGGGACGGCGGGGTCGGTGCCCGCGCTGGTACCGGCGGGCGGCGACTTCGGCCGACTCGGCCTGGTGGACGGTGGGCTGCGGTGAGGGTCGGGCTGATCACGGGCGACCCGGGGCATCCGGTGCTCGCCGCCACCGCCGAGCTACTGGCGCGGCGCGGGTGCGGGGTGGAGGTCGTCCTGCCGGGCGGCGGCGCTTCGGCGGGTGGTCCCGCGGAATCGCTCGCCGACGTCTACCTGCTCAAGGCGCGCACGCCGCAAGCACTGACGCTGGCAAGTGAGTTGGAGCGGCGAGGTGCGGCCGTGGTCAACTCGGCGGCGGCGACGGAACTCTGCCAGGACCGAGTGCGGATGGCGGAGCTCGCCCGGAGCGCCGGGCTGCCGTTCGCGACCACGGTCGCGGCCGGGCGGCTGGCCGAACTCGAGGACCCGGCCTACCCGTTCGTGGTGAAGAGCCGGCACAGCCGACGCCACGACCTGGTCGCTCTGGTCGACAGTGCGGCCCGGCTGCGCGAGCTCGTCGAGCGCTGGCCGCGGGAGGAGGTCGTCACCCAGCCGTACGTCCGGGGCAGCGGCTGGGACCAGAAGCTGTGGGTGGTCGACGGGCAGGTTTTCGCGGCCCGGCGTCGGTCTGAACTCTCCGCGGTCGAGGGAGCGTTGGCGGCTGCGGACGAGTGGGAGCCGTCCGCCGGGCTGGTTGCGCTCGCATTGCGGGTGGGGGAGGCGTTCGGGCTGACGGTGTACGGGGTCGACCTGCTGGACGGGGCCGCCGAGCCGGTCATCGTGGACGTCAACGCCTTCCCCGGGGTGCGCGGGCGGCCCGGCGCGCCCGAGGCGCTCGCCGGGCTCGCGCTGCGGGTCGCATGGGAGCGGGGGAGGCCGTCGGCGAGCGGGGGTGGTTAGGCTGGCTGGCGCCCCCGACCGGCCGGGGCGAACGGCGAGAGAAGACGGAACGTTGCTGCAGGACATCGAGCCCTACCTGGCCTGCCCCCACTGCGCGCAGGCCCTCACCCGGCACGAGCGCAGCCTGCGCTGCCCCGCCGGACACAGCTTCGACCTCGCCAAACAGGGCTACGTCAGCCTCCTCGCCGGCGACGCCCACACCGGTACCGGAGACACCGCCGAGATGGTCGCCGCCCGCGCCGACTTCCTCGCCGCCGGCCACTACCGACCGATCGCCGACGCCCTCGCCGAGGCCGCCACCGCCGTTGCCGTGGTTCCCGGGGCCGCTGCTGTTCCCAATGCTGCCGCCGTTCCCAATGCTGCCGCCGTTCCCGGTGCCGCGGCTGTCGGTGCCGGCCCGAAGGGCTCGGAGGGCCTGGTCGCCGACCTCGGCGCCGGCACCGGCCACTACCTGGCCCACGTCCTGGACGCCCTGCCCGGCCGGGTCGGCGCCGCCCTCGACATCTCCAAGTTCGCCCTGCGCCGCGCCGCCAAGGCCCACCCCCGGATCGGCGCCGTGGTCTGCGACGCCTGGCGCCCGCTGCCGCTGCGCGACGCCTCCGCCGACCTGATGCTCAACGTCTTCGCCCCGCGCAACGGCCCCGAGATCCGCCGCGTGCTGCGCCCCGGCGGCACCCTGCTGCTGGTCTCGCCCACGGCCCGGCACCTGCGCGAACTCGTGGACGCGCTCGGCCTGTTGTCGGTGGACGAGGACAAGCAGCGCCGGATCGACGAGAAGCTCGGCCCGTACCTGACGCCGGTCGACCAGCGGTCGGTCGAGTTCACCCTGCGGCTGGGCGCGCAGGACGTCCGGACGGTCGTCGGCATGGGACCGAGCGCCTGGCACACCGACCCCGACCGGCTCGCGGCCGCCCTCGCGGCCCTGCCGGAGCCGGTCGAGGTGACCGCCTCGGTGACGGTGGCCGCGTACCGGCGACCGCTGTAGTCAGCGGTGTGCGGCAGGTCCGCCACGTTGGGATGAATCTGGCCAGCAGGCACGTTTCGCCCGGTCGGGCTGCGGCTAACGTCCGACGGGTGAACCCCGACGCCGCCGCGCCCGCCGGGCCGGCCCAACTGCGCCCGGGCGGCGCTCCGGGGCCCGACCGGCCACCCGTACCACGCCCCACCGTCGAGGAGCTGCGGCTCACCGCCTTCAAGTCCTACCGACGGGCCGTCCTGCCGCTCGCGCCGCTCACCGTGCTGCACGGGCCCTCCGGAGTGGGCAAGTCCAACGCCCTCGACGCCCTGGCGGTGCTGTCCCGACTCGCCCTCGGCGAGGAGATCACCGGCTCCCTGAACGGGCTGCCCGACCGCACCGGCCCGCTCGCCACGCCCGTGCGCGGCGGCCTGGACGGGTGCGTGCCGCACAGGCGGGACGCCGTCATCCTGGGCTGCACCGTCCGCTCACCGCGCGGCCGGATCCGGCTCGACCTGGTGATCCGCACCGACGGGGCGGTCCGGATCGCCCGGGAGTCGCTCAGCCTCGACGGCCGGACCCTGGTGGACACCGGCGAGCAGGACGTGCGCAACGGGCGCGTCAACGTGTGCTGGCACAACGACACCCGGCAGGGGGACATCCGGGCGCCGCTCCCCAGCGGCACCATGATCACGGCGCAGCTGCCGCTGCGGGTGGCCGGCTCGTCCACCGGCGAGCGGCTGGTCCTGGCCGCGGTCGAGGACCTGCTCACCGCGCTGCGCGAGGTCTTCCCGCTGCACCCCGTCCCGGCGCTGATGCGCGGCTGGGCCAAGGCCGACTCGCAGGCCCGGCTGCGTAGCAACGCCGCCAACATCTCGGCCGTGATCAACCGGCTCGCCCACGAGTGCCCGCGCCGGTACGGGCAGCTACTCCGGGCCGTCCAGGCGGCCGCGCCCCACCCGCTGCTCGGACTCACCCTCGCCGAGCGCGGGGGCGGGAGCGGGGACGTGCGGCGGGTGCTGGCCGTCTTCGACGAGGGCGTGCTCGGACGCACCGGGGCCGACCAGGCCTCCGACGGGATGCTGCGCCACCTCGCCTTCGCGGCGGTGCTGCTGACCGGGGCCGGGGTGCTCGACCTCGACGTGGCCACCGAGGTGCCGTGGGCGCACCGGCAGCTCACCGTGCTCGCCGAGGACCTCGGGGCCGGGCTCGCCACCGAGCAGACCGCCTCGCTGCTGCGGCTGGCGCGGGACATGACGGGGCGCAACCAGCTGCGGGTGGTGGCCGCGCTGCAGGAGCCGGCGGCGGCGCGGGAGGCGTTCGGGGCGGGCGAGGAGTCGGCGGGGGAGGTGGCGCTGGTGGAGTGCCGGCGGGATCCGGGGACGGGGTTGACGGTGCTGCGGCCGGAGACGGCCCGGGTGCCGATCCAGTGCGGGCGCGGGGAGGAGACTGCGTCGGTCGTCGGGGACGGGGGTGCCCCGTCTGTGGTCGGGGACGCGGATGCGGTAGACCTGGGGGCGTGGACGAACGAGTGACGAGGTCGGGGGAGCCGGTGGTGGAAGGGGCGTCCGGGGAGCCCGGGGGTGCGGCGGAGCCCGGGCAGCCCGGGGAGCTGACCTTGGCGGGGCTGCGGCAGCGGCTGGTGGAGTTCGCGGCGGCCCGGCGGTGGGAGCCCTACCACACGCCGAAGAACCTGGCGGCGGCGCTGAGCGTGGAGGCGGGGGAACTGCTGGAGATCTTCCAGTGGCTCACGCCCGAGCAGGCGGCCGCCGTGATGTCCGACCCGGAACGGGCCCACCGGGTGCGCGACGAGGTCGCGGACGTGCTCGCGTACCTGGTGCAGTTCTGCACGGCGGTCGGAGTGGACCCGCTGGAGGCGCTGGCCGCCAAGATCGAGCGCAACGAACACCGCTTCCCGGTGCCGGACGCAGGGACCGACGTCAACCCGGACGTGGGCTGACCACCCTTGTGAGGGACGGAAGTTATCCACAACCCCCGGGTTGTCCACAGCTTCCGCAATGCCGGATGCAGCCCACCCCACGTTCCCCGCACGCTTTCGCCGTGACCACTCCACCGCCCCCGGCGGCGGTGCTGGTCGACGGCGACGACGAGCGGAAGGAACGGGGACCATGGAGGCGCTGCGACTGATCAAGACGGCCCGGCACGCGCTGGCCGAGGCCAGGCACGTACCGGATGTGCTGGCCGAGGCGCGGCAGGCCGCGCTGCTCACCGAGGCGGTGGGCGCTCGGCTGGCGGAGTCGGAGGACGACGACCTCACGGGGCTCGGCCAGCAGCTCTCCGAGGCGGGGGCGCATGCGGCGGTCTGCCTGGACAGGTCCGTCGTCGTCGGCGCCCTGGTGAGCGGCGGGCGGGCTGGTCGGCTCACCGAACTCGGCGAACTGGTGCCGACCTTGGGAGCGCTGGACGAACTGCTGAGAGAGGTCGGGGAGACGCTCGTGGTGCTGGCCTGCGGGGCCGACACGGAGAGTCTCTACTGGACGTGCATCGACGGCGTCGACGCGATGTCGGAGTGCAAGGACGTGACGGCACGGCTGCGGGAGGCGGCTGGGAGCAGCGGAGGAGCGGAGCGCACGGCGCTCGGTGGCGCGGAGCCGGAACGGATCGGTCAGGGTTCGCCGTTACTCGTGGTCCGGCTCGGCCCGCCGGGTGAGGGCGGGCAGGCGGTGGAGGAGCGGGCGCCGGACTACCGGGTGCCCGGCGCGGCCGGAGCGTCGGAGGTGTCCGTACCGGCCGGGTGAGCGGTGTGCCGGGCACCGGACTGCAGCGCGGCCAGGTCCGCGGTCACCGAGGCGAGCAGTTCCTGCATCTGCTCAAGCAGGGTCTTGGGGGTCGCGGGCCCGGCCGAGTCGCCAGCGGCCGAGCCCGTCGGGCTGCTCGGGAACGGCGGCGTGGCAGAGGGTTCGGACATGACGGGGACCTCTTCGGATCGGTGGTGCGGTGTGCCGCACCGACCAACGAACAGTTCCGGCGACCGGTCACCGCGCACCACCCGATGCGGTCCAACTCGGGCACGCCGTAGGCCTCTCGGGCTAGTCGGGCTGCCGCTGCAGCACGCCCTCGGCTAGGGAGCGGGTCCACGAGAGCGGAGGAGGTGGGTGGGAGGGAGGAGGGAGGGTAGGGGGCCCGAGCAGCCCGAAGATCTCGCCCTGGCGGACGGTCAGGCTGATCCCGTCGTTGGCCCGGATCCGGGTGGCGGCGGCGCC
>NZ_JBSFGK010000119.1:0-20285 GCF_053596495.1 Kitasatospora sp. NPDC001683 | reverse complement strand
ACACCCGCAGGAGGCACTCCGCGCTGAACTACCTCAGCCCGATCGAGTTCGAACAACGATCAGTTACGCTGGCACTCGCCGCATAGCACTGGTGTTCACACCTCGGGGGGAGCCCCCAACCTCGCCGAGGCCGCCAAGGCCCTGGAGGGCGAGCACACTTTCACCCGGCTGACACCACCCCACCCACTCACAACGAGGGCTGGCTACACCTCGCCGGTGGCGAACAGCTTGAGGTGCCCGCACTTGGGGCAGCGGAACGCCTCTATCTGCCGCCGGGGTCGGCCCATCCGCTTGGCGCCCCCGAATATCCCCCGCTCCAACGCACCCTCGATCCAGCGTGCGTACCCGGGCGAACGCTGGCCGGTGTCGTCGATGAAGCCCTCCATCAGACCGACGGTGCCGCAATGGGTGCACGTGTAGTTGTTCATCCCGTGAGTGTAGGAAATCCTGCGGCCAGGACGAGCGCTGCCCTATAGCAGCCAGCCCCACGGCCCACAGCCGGGCTACGGAACCCCGTAGCCCTTACAGCGGGTTCCCGCGGCCACACGACAGCAGCAGGCGACGGCCACCGCGACAGCACCCGCACCCCGGCACTACCCCCACAACAGCCCTCCCGCACGAGCGATGCCGGCACGGCTGGCTGACACTGCCTCGGCCCAGTCCGGGCTGCGCCGGGGCCGGTGTTCGCGCACCGTGGAGGGGCCGGTCCGCCGCCGAGCCGCCGCCCGGACCCCCGGATCCTCCGGCACCGTGCTCTGCGCCACCGCCAACCACAACGTCCCGACCATCCGGCGACCGTACCGGCGCGCCCGATCCCTCACCCGACCCGCACCGGGAACGTCCCCCGCACGTGTCCCTGACCGCAGGTTGAACCGCGTCCGGTGAGCGGGGCCGGGGCGGACGTTCTCACCGGCCGCTGGCCTGCACCAACACCAGAAACTCACCGGCGGGCGGCCGCCCGGGCGGGCAAACTCACCACCATCCCGGGGGCGAAACTCACCGGCCCGCTGATCCAGGCCTCCCGGACCACCACCAGAACAACCTCCACGGCGGCCTGACGGCCACCCAGCCCTCCAGCGAGGGGCGCACCGGACGAGCACGGCCTGGACGACGGCGCGGCCCGGACGGCGCCCACCACGGCGCGGGACGGCGACGGCGGCCGGCCCGGACGACCGGGTCAGCCTCGGGAACTCATAGTGGCCAGTCGCTGGCCTCCTGCCGGGCGATGTCAGAGGGCGTTTGATGAGAGTAGTTTGCCCTTTATGTCCTAGTAGGTTCCTCGCCAGGTTGGTGTGGTCTCGTCCGTTATGCGCTTGGTGAGGTTGTCGATCGAGGCGATGTGGATCATGGCTTCGGAGCTGGCCGGGAGGGTCTCGTAGTCGCGGGCGAGGCGTCGTCTCAGCATGAGCCACCCAAGGCTTCGTTCGACAACCCACCGCCTCTTCACGACGTGAAATCCAGGGATGTCGGACTTCCGGTGAACGACTTCGACGTCGATGCCCAGGGTCGCGCCGTGCTCGATCATGGCGTTCTTGAAGCCGGTGTCGACCCAGCTCTTGGAGAGGCTGGGGTAGGTCTTCTTGGCCTCGTTGAGGAGCCGTATTCCCAGGGCGTTCTCGGACAAGCCCGCGGCAGTGACGGTGACGGCGAGGATGAGTCCGATGGTGTCGGTGAGGATGCCTCGCTTCCGGCCGACGATTTTCTTCGCGGCGTCGGTTCCCTGGCTGGTCAGCGGCACGTTGGTGGAGGTCTTCGCTCTGGGTGTCGATCACCGACGCGGTCGGCTCGGGCTTGCGGCCTTCCTTTACCCGAGCCAATCCGGTGAGGTCGTAGTTGAGTTGGGCGAAGATGCCCTCGTCGCGCCAGGCGGCGTAGTAGGCGTAGACGGTGCCGTGGTTGGGGAAGTCGTGCGGGAGGTACTTCCAGGGGATTCCGGTCCGGTTGACGTAGAGGATCGCGTTGAAGACGTCGCGCAGGTCGACCTTCGCCGGCTGGCCGGTGGGCCGGCGGTCGAGCCGGGCTTTTCTCCAGGCCGTCAGAATTGGCTCGATCAGGGCCCATCGGGCGTCGGACAGGTCGCTGGGGTACGGCTTCCGCTCGGGCATGGCACAGCGTCAGCATGATCGGGCTGGAAGATCCAGTTCTGTCGCTGGTCGGGCGGTTCTATGACGTTTCTAAGCCAGACGGACTTCGAGGGATGAACGCGGACGAGACGGACCCTGGCCCCCGCTGTCCGCCTGAGGACATATCTCGTCTTCACCGCAGACCGGGGCAGATCGGGGCAGAGGCAAAGGCCGCATAGCGGATTATCACCACCAAGATGCCCACTGAGACTGCACACACGGTCAAAGGACGCCGTACACGAGGGCCGCGACGTCGTTGCCGTCGGCGTCCAGGCATACCACCATCGAGTGACCGTCCGGGTCGACGAAGCAGCCCAGCGCCGGACCGGCCGGGTCGTCCAGCAGCAACCAACCCTCGCCGAAGTCGCCGGGCTCGGGGTCGAGGACGAGGCTCTCGGGGTCGAAGTGGTCCTTGGTCATGCCCTCGGTCAGCTCGGCGGCTCGGTCCCAGAGCTTCGACGTGGGCGGCCGCCGGCGCAGCACGCCCAGCGCCCGGCCGGCCAGCGGCCGCACCGCGTCCTTCCCCGTGTTGAGCTCGCGTCCGTGCAGTGTGAGCAGGCCGCAGACAGTCGCCACCCGCCAGCCGCCCAACTCCCAGGCCACCTTCACCGGGCGGGTGTCGCCGTACTGCAGAAGCACCGCGGATACCTCCCCCCAGGCAGCGTCCACCACCAGGTAGACCGGCCGCGGCCCCTTGCCGGCCGGGCAGCCCTTCACCTCCCCGCCGAACGGGGATTCGAACCAGGCGGTGTCGGCACCGCCGAAGTCCATCTCGATCCGGCGGAACGGGGTGCTGTCGGACGGCAGTTCACCGGCATCGAGTGCAGGCAGCGCGGCGAACAGAGCGTCAACAGTCTCGTCGATGTTCATGGCCGGCGAGGCTAGCGGGGCCCTCCGACAGGCGGCGCGGCCGGACCCGTTCGGGCGCCCACGGTACCGTCGACGCCCTCGCGCAGGAATTGGCCCGCTCTCCGCGGCTCAGAAGGGCCAGGACAGCTGAAGATCGGCGGCCTCGGCCACGGGTCGCCACGTCTTGTGCTCGCCGCGGTGTTGCCGTCGGAGGCGACCAGGCCATGCAGCTGGAGGTCACCAAGCGCCTACCGGATCGCCTTGTTCGAGACGGCGTGCGGGCGCAGCAGGCGCTGGAGCTGATCGGCGGTCGCGACCTTCAGGACGCCGAGGGCGGCGGGGACGTCGGCACGCAGCACGGGCGAGCCCGTCCAGGGCCGCCCATCCAGGGATTCTCAATCGACCTGCGAAACGTCTCAACCAACCTGCAGATCTGGGGCGTCCGGAAGGGGATGCCGGGCGGCTCGCCGTTCGCCGGACAGACGAACGGCCCCGGGGGCAACCGGGGCCGCTCACCACGAAGAACAACGACTCAACGAAGGAGCCGTACTTGGCTAAGCTTGACGTTCAACCTCGCACGGCGAGGTGGGCCTGGAGCGTGGGTTCGCGTTTGACGGTCTTGCCCACGTCGTGGCGGGGCGCCGGCTTGCGGTTCTTCGAACCCGGAGGCCGTCCGGGGCCGGGGCGAGAGGGGTTCGGCACGCGGGCCGGAGTGAGGACCTTCACGCGGATGTTGCGGAACCCTCGGCGGACCCGGGCCGGGGTCAACTTCGCTGCTGGAAGCGGGCGTTCCCAGGGGCGGCGCAGGTCGGCGGCGAGCGGGCGGGCCAGGCGGAGCTGGGTGTGGGCGACGATGACCAGCCAGGTCCACAGGTCGGCGGTGTCCGGTGCGCGGAAGTGCGGCGCCGTCCAGCCGAGGGTGCCCTTGAGTAGGCGGAAGGTGTGCTCAAGGTCGAATCTGCGCAGAAAGGTGCGCCAGATCCGGTCCAGATGGACGGTATCGATGCCGGTGGCAGAGGACCACAGCCGCAGCGGCTTCGCTTCGCGTTCGCCGGGCAGGTGATCGACCTTGAGGCGGACCAACGTGCCGTGGGTGATGGGGATTTCGCCTTCGTGGTCGAGCCAGGGCCCGCGCTTTTGCGGGCGCTGGTGCATCCGGTCCCACGCCTTCGCCTCGGCCTTGCCGTAGCGGGTGGTCTCGGTGCAGGTGGTGGCGTCGGGCTCGTGCCAGGACTCGGGTTTGGCGAAGGTGAAGGCAGTGCCGTGCTTGCGTGGGCGTCCGCCCTTGGGTGTGGAGCGGGGCTCGCCCGCATCGCGGAGCATGACCCGGTCCGAACGCAGTCGGCCGATGAGCTCGACGGGCAGATCGGACAAGAGGTGGGCCAGGCGGGTGACGTCGTAGCCGGCGTCCATGACGAGCAGGATGTCCGGGGCGCCCAACTGCCAGTGCCCGGCTTCGATCAGGCGGCCGGTGACCTCGCGAAGTTGGTCGGCGGTCACCGCGGTGGCGTCGTCGGCCGGTCCCAGCCGGACCGCGTCCAGCAGCGCGGTCCAGGAGGTGCGGCCGCTCTCCAAGGCGGCGACGAAGGAGTAGGGCCAGCCGGGGATCAGCTGGTCCGCGCTCCGGCCGCGCCCGTAGACATGGCAGAACAGGCGGTCGTCGCTGGTGGGAGCGTCGGGGCGGAGCCAGTGCGAGACATCGACGGCCAGGGCGATGCGCCCGTCGGCGAGGCGGGGAATCGGAAGGCCGGCCAGCGCGCGGCGCAGTCGGACGGGCTCGAGCCAGCCCCGGTCCAGCGCGGCGTACATCGCACCGTGCCCACGCCGGTGCTCGGCCGCCAGCGACAGGTCCACCAGCGTCTTGACCGGCCCGTCCGTGCACAGCAGCGCGTCGGTGAGCTCGAAGAGCGCGTCCGCGCGCGTGTACGGGCACTCGTAGAAGTCCATCCGAAAGCGGGACAACACGCCCCACTGCTCGACGGCGGGCAACTGCACAGGGAGACTCGTCACCAGCGGCCGTCCCTTCAGCTTCGTTACTCGACATCTCGAAGCGTGAGGGGCGGCCGCCTCTGCTGTCTCGCGAAGAACCGCAGATCAGCAGGTCGGGTGACCTCCGAGGTTAAACAACAAGCTAAGTCAAGCGACGTGCTCGGGTGGTGTGGCCCGCGTCGGCCTGGCCTGCTGGACACGGTCACTACGGTGAGCCACATGGACATGCAGACGACGATCACGGGCCTGGCCGAGGAAGCCGAACGGCAGATCCGCGACCGCGTATGGGAACTGACCCCGGACGACCGCGGCCTCGCGGTCCAGGTCGAGGCCGGGCTGCGCGAGGCCGTCGGTCCGCCGGACGCCCAGGAGGTGCTGCCGGAGAAGGACCGACTGGAACACCTGCGGGAAGTCCTCGCCGTCCTCGCAATCGCCCTTGCCAGCACCCACGGCCGCCTGGCCTGGTTCCTCTCCGGCGCCATCACCGCGCTCGAACCCGTCCTGCACTGGCGCGCCCTGCCCGCCGCAGACGAGCACGCATTCGGCACCGTCCCCCCGACCCCCGAGCACTACACCGAAGCCGAGGACGCCGTCCGCCGTCTCCAGACCACCCTCGCCCGCATCACCGTCAGCTGACACTCCGGCAGAGCGCCGACCGCTCGCGCCAGGGCGGCCAGCCTCGCTGGCTCCGCTCCCACACCGGACGGTAGACCACCACGCCGCTCCAGCCCCGGCGCCTACAGCTCCGTCCAACCGCACGCCCGCCCACCCCGGTTGTTGATCGGGTGCCAGATGGGCGCGGACGGGCCGCGCTGGGCCGCCGTCCCGAAACCGCGCGTCGGCTACGCCCAGCCCGGTCGAGGCCTGCCGACGCTGTACTGCCCGGTCGGGACACCGTCGTGTGTGATCGCACGTCCGGCGACGAGACCGACCCGCCGGAACCCTCCACGAGTAGCAACATGCCGCCTGTGACCAGCACGGATGAGGCACCCACGGCAGTGGGCAACGC
Organism: Kitasatospora sp. NPDC001683; assembly: GCF_053596495.1. Classification (NCBI taxonomy): domain Bacteria; kingdom Bacillati; phylum Actinomycetota; class Actinomycetes; order Kitasatosporales; family Streptomycetaceae; genus Kitasatospora; species Kitasatospora sp. NPDC001683. The sequence continues at coordinate 14,315 of NZ_JBSFGK010000119.1, read as the reverse complement.
TGACACGCCACACCTTGCGCCTGGCGACTCGGCACTGGCGGCATCCCAGATGCGGCAATTATGTTTATTAACTATTGAATACCGCCATATGGATGAACTTTAGGACAAGGGTATGGTCCGGGACCACTGCTGTGCTTCTAATGGCGATACCGAATGTGGGGTGCCCATCCCTCTGTTGGGGAGCTGAGGCAACGATCGCTCGACGGGTCGTTGTCGCACTACATGGGCACCCTGACAGACGGATGCTGCGCCGTATGACGCAGCCATGAGCGGCAGCCCCACGCCGAAGCTCCACGAAGGGGTTGTCGTTCCATGGCAGTAGTCGTCTCCCCCCTGACCGTTCCCGCGTGCACCGCGTTCACCGTCACCATCACCGGCGCTCCCGCGGGGACCGCGTCAGCCGTCATCACCTATGACGGCTCCACCCAGACCGTGCCCGTCATCGGCGGTTTGGCCACGGTCGGCTTCACGGCCGTTGGGTCCGGGTCCCAGGTCGTGTCCGTGATCTACTTCAGCGGTACCGGTGGCACCGGCACCGTCACGGGTGCGGAAACCGGGACCGTCACCGTCACCCCCGCACCGGCCGGCACCATCTCCACCACCCTGACCACCCCGGTCAGCGGGACCACCACGGCCACCACCACCATCACCTGCGGTGTCGGCCTCACCTCCATCAACGGCACGCTGACGTACACCCTGCCCGGCGGCGGCACCGTCACCGCCACCGTGACCAACGGCGTGGTGGTGCCGACCAACCTGGGGGTGGCGCTGACACCGGGCCAGGCGGTGACTGTGACCTTCACCCCGGCGGCTGGGACCTGTCCTGCCTGCACGCTCGCCCCCATCACGGTCACCTTCCCTGAGCCGTCCAGCTGCTCGGTGGTCATCCAGCCGCTGGTCGGGCCGGTGGTCGTGGGCGTGCCGCTCCCGGTGACCGCTGTGGTGCTGTGCAACGGCATACCGGTCCCCGGTGCGTCGGTCACCTTCACCAGTGGTGCGGCGACCGCGACCGCCACCACCAACGCCCTGGGTGTCGCGACCGGATCGCTCACCTTCACCACCGCGGGGCCCGCCACCGTGACCGCCACCGTCACCGCGACCGGCACCGCGTGTGCGTGCTCCGGCGTCGTCTCCCTCCCCATCACGGTCACCGTGACTCCGCCGTCCAGCTGCCAGGTGCTGCTGCTGCCGGCGGGGCCGGCGGTCGTGGGCGTGCCGCTCCCGGTGACCGCTGTGGTGCTGTGCAACGGCCTGCCGGTCCCCGGTGCGTCGGTCACCTTCACCAGTGGTGCGGCGACCGCGACCGCCACCACCAACGCCCTGGGTGTCGCGACCGGATCGCTCACCTTCACCACCGCGGGGCCCGCCACCGTGACCGCCACCGTCACCGCGACCGGCACCGCGTGTGCGTGCTCCGGCGTCGTCTCCCTCCCCATCACGGTCACCGTGACCGGGACAGTGGGTGGTGGAACGACGACCTTGACGGCAGCGCCCGCCTGCTGGCGGGTCAACCTGCCCCTGCCCCTGCCCGACGTGTTCAAGGCGACGCTGACGGCCACGCTCTCGCCGGCTCAAGCGGGAGTCACGGTCAGCTTCTTCGTCGCAAACCAGCTCGTGGGCACCGCGGTCACCGACGCCACCGGCACGGCCACCCTTCAGGCGGGACTCAACCCCCTGCAGATCCTCGCCGGCAACTACACGGCACACGCCACGGTCGGCGCCACCATGCTCCAGGCGACCAACTCCCTGACGCCCTGCCTCCCGCCGGTGTGACCGCCCGCGGCCAGATAGCCCGGGCAGCGTGACGACGGCGCCGGAATGTCGGCGCACAGGTCCAGGCCGGCGCCGTCCGAGCTGACGGTTCGCACCGGAGATCCGCCCGTCAAAGGTTGTCCCCCGTCGTGGAAGGACGGGGGACAACCCAGCTCCCAGCCTATTGGCCGCCCAACCGTCTCCACTTCCATCGGCAGGGCGACCGCGAGCCGTACCGCGTGAGCGACTGGCGCAACTACCCGGGAACGGTGCACCGCCGCCCCAGCACCGCTCCCGGGCACAACCGCACCCTGCAACAGTCCCCAGTCCCCCGTTGCGGACCGGTCGCACTCGACCCTCAGCAACAGCCGAGTACCGCTGTACCACCCCGTCATAGGTCAATCGGTGAGTGGATGGTTTGCCATGAGCGTTACCGCGTTCCTTCTCGCCCTCGGCACCACCTGTCGCATCACCCGTTTCATCACCAAGGACACGCTGGCAGCGGGGATCAGGTCGTGGATCGCCGCTCGCTTCGGCGACGACTCCCGACCGGCCTATCTGGTCAGCTGCGGATGGTGCACGAGCATCTGGGTCGCCACCGTCACCGCCTTGTACGCCACCTGTTTGGAGGGCTCGCCATGGTTCCAGGTACCAACGGCCGTCCTGACCCTCTCCTATCTGGCGGGAGTCGCTTCGCGCTGGCTGGACTGACCGACGACCCCCTGAACGCTCTGCCCCACCAATCGAAAACGGAGGACGGCAAGCCATGCCCTGCAACTGCGGCGGAGGATCTCCACACGCCACCATCGTCTACCAACTGAACCTGCCCGATGGCACCATCCGTCGGTACGTCACCTATCAGGAGGCCGTCGACGCAAACCAACGCGCGGGCGGCACCGGAACAATCACCATCTCCAACCAATAGGCCGAGGGGCGGGAGACCGCCGGTGCAGGCGCTCCGGCTCCCGCCATGTCCTTCGGAAAGGGGTCCCACCAGCGGCCGTCCCTTCAGCTTCGTTACTCGACATCTCGAAGCGTGAGGGGCGGCCGCCTCTGCTGTCTCGCGAAGAACCGCAGATCAGCAGGTCGGGTGACCTCCGAGGTTAAACAACAAGCTGAGGCGGCCGGGACGGTAGGACATGGGGATCCTGTCGCTGTACGCGCGCGGGATGTCGGTGCGCGACATCCGCTCCCACCTCGCCCAGATCTACGGTGTCGACGTCAGCGCCGACCTGATCAGCAAAGTCACCGATGCCGTGACCGACGAGCTGGCCGCCTGGCAGAACCGGCCGCTGGACGCTGTCTGGCCGATCATCTACATCGACGCCCTGTGGGTGAAAATCCGCTCCGGATCGGTGAGTTCGAAGCCCGTCTACGTGGCGGTCGGGGTGGACATGGACGGCCGCAAGGACGTCCTGGGCCTGTGGGTCGGCGCCGAAGGCGAGGGCGCCACCGCCTGGATGACGGTGCTGACCGAACTGCGCAACCGGGGTGTCGAGGACGTGTGCATCGTCTGCTGCGACGGCCTGAAGGGGCTACCGGACGCGGTGACGGCCACCTGGCCGCGGGCGACGGTGCAGACCTGTGTGATCCACCTGATTCGCGCCTCGCTGCGGCTGTCCTCGGGCAGGGACCACTCCGCCCTGGTGCCGGCGCTGCGGGCGATCTACGGCGCGCCGACCGAGCAGGCGGCCGAGCGGGCCCTGGACGAGCTAGCCGCTTCCGAGCTGGGCGAACGCTATCCGGCCGTGGTCCGCACCTGGCGAGCGGCCTGGGGCGAGTTCACGCCCTACCTCGCGTTCCCAGCCGCGATAAGGAAGGTCGTGTACTCCACGAACATGGTCGAGTCGATGAACTCCCGGCTGCGGAAGGCCACCCGCAACCGCGGTCATTTCCCCTCGGAACAGGCCGCGTTGAAGGTGCTCTACCTCGCCGTCCGGGAGCAGATCAGTCCCAGGGCCCGCGACATCAACCACGTCGCCGCACACTGGAAGGAGGCGCTGAACCAGTTCTCGCTCTTCTTCGAGGACCGGCTCAGCATCCGATAACTACGAGGCACTTACACGAGATCGCTTACACGCCCGATTACGGCGGCGATGTGACGGCCTGAGCGGCGGCCGTTGGTTAGATGGCGGCGGTGCGGTCGGAGACAAGGCCGGCGACGGCGAGGTAGGTTGCCGGGAGGGAGCCGCGCCGGTGGGTCCAGCGGGCCAGGCCCTTCCAGCGCTTGTGGTCGGCGAGGGCGTGCTCGACGGGAATGCGCTGGGACGAGTGCTCGTGGCGGGCCTGTTCCCGGGCTTCGTGGACTTCCGGTGCGGCGATCTTGTTCGGCTTCCTGGGTGGTGTGACGGCCTTGCCGGGATGGGCCCTGCGGAGTCCCAAGTAGCCGTCTTCGAGAAGTACTTGGACCTTGCGGAACTGGCGGAAGAGCTCGTCGATGCCTTCACCCCGTTGGTGGCGTCGGTCTGTCGAGGACTCGGCGCCCTGGGGGTTGGTCAGTCGGTGCAGGTGGTGCCGGGTGCGGGCAGGGCGCGGGTGGTGAGGTAGCGGTTGGTGGCCTCGCGGACGCAGGCGGAGAGCAGGAACGTGCTGTAGTCGTCGCCTTCGCGGCTGAGGACGACGCTGCCGGGCAGCTGGCGCGCCATGGCGGCGCCGGCGCTGTGCGGGGCGAGCGCCTGGTGAGTGGACTGCACGATCAGGGCGGGCGGGGCGCCGTGCACGGGGGCGCCGGCCGTGACGGGGCGGGCGGGCAAGGGCCAGCCGAGGCAGCCGGTGAGCGCGGTCCAGGAACGGACGGCACCGCCCAGGTGCGGGGAGATCGTCGCCAGTTCGCCGTGCAGCCGGGTCAGCTGGTCGAGCGTGGTCACCGGGCGGGCGTTGTCCAGGCAGGCGGGCACCTGGACCTGGACCGGGTCGAGGGTGTCGTCGGGCTCGTAGGCCAGGCCGCTCGCGTCGCCGGCCTGCGCCTTGACCAGGGCCTGTGCGAAGGCGGGCCAGGTGACGCCGGAGAGCGTGAGGTGGTCCTGCGTCGCGGTGCGGATGTCCTCCCCGGTCAGGGGACGGCCACCGCCGTTGACGGGGATCGGGGCGCGGTCGGCGCGGGCGACGAGCGCGTCGTACTCCGCCGCGGCGGCCTTGCCGTGCAGGGCGCAATCCGTGGAGGCGGCGCACCAGGCGGTGAAGCGGTTGAAGGCGTCTTCGGCGGTGGCGGCCTCGCGGCGGATCCGCTCGGCGGGCGAGGTGGTGTCGTCCAGCGCCGTGTCGAGGACCATGGTGCGCAGCCGGCCCGGGTACAGGTCGGCATAGGTGCGTCCGAGCAGGGTGCTGTAGTGGATGCCGTACCAGTTGAGCTGCTTCTCGCCGAGGCCGGTGCGTACGGCTTCGAAGTCGCGTGCGGTGCTGGTCAGGTCGGTTTGGGCGACGAGGGGGCCGTTCTCGCGCAGGCAGTCCTCGGCGAAGGCCCGGTTGTGGGCGACGAGTGCGTCGAACTGCGCCTGATCGTGCGGGACGTGGGTGATGCCGACGGGCTTGAGGGGGGTGGAGCAGCGTATCGGCGTGCTGTGGCCCACGCCGCGCGGGTCGACGGCGACCAGGTCGAAGTTGCGGCTCATGGCGCCGGCGAACGACGGGAAGCCGATGCGCATCGCCAGGCGCAGCTGTTCGATCGACGAGCCGCCGGCTCCGTCGTTGAGCAGAAGGGCGCCCTGGCGGTGGGCGTGGTCGTCGGCGGGACGGCGGACCAGCGCGAGGGTGAGGCGCTCGGCACGGGGGTGGGCGTAGTCGACCGGCACCTGCAGCGTGCCGCACTGCATGCCCGCGAACTCGGCGTCGGTGCAGGCGCTCCAGCTGATCCGGGCCTTCGGGGCGGCGGGCTGCTGTGGCGCGGAGGCGGCGAAGGCCGGGACGGCGAGGGTGAGGGTGGCGGTGGCGGCGAGGGCGGCGGTGAGAACGCGCCGCAGGCGCGTGCGGAGGCTGGTCGTGGGCATGGCAGGCTTCCTTCTTGGCGGCTGCGCGGAGCAGGGGCGCTGAGCGGTGAGGGGGTGGTGCCGAGACGTCGGCAGGGGGATGGGGAGGGTTTGCACTCCGTGGCCCGACCGCGGGGCGGAAGGCGGCGGGGTGGCGGAGGGGTTCGTCGGCCGTGGGAGGTCAGGCGCGCAGGACGACCTTTCCGGCGACGGTGCCGGACTCGGCCAGGCGCATGGCCTCGGCGGCGCGGGCCAGGGGGAGTTCGGCGGCGATCTGCGCGGTGACGTCGCCGGCGTGCAACGCCTGGAACACCGCGGTGAGGTCGGCGCGCAGTCGGGCCCGGAAGCGGTGGGGGTTCAGTGCCCGGCCGGCCCAGACGTTGTAGAAGTAGGCGGAGCGGCCGTTGGGCAGGGCGTTCCACAGCCAGACCCGTCCGAGCAGCTTGAGGACGGGCCACTGCTTGGAGCCGTCGTCGTCCCGGGTGGAGGCGCTGCCGTAGGAGACGAGGGTGCCACCGGGGGCGAGCAGGTGCCAGGAGTCGACGGCGCTGCGGCCGCCCACGTGGTCGAAGACGGCGTCCACGCCCCGGGGGGCGAGGTCGCGGACGCGGGCGGGGACGTCCTCGGTGCGGTAGTCGATCGGGTTCACTCCGCGGTCGCGCAGTGCGGCGTGGTGGCGCGCGGACGCGGTGCCGATCACATTCGCGCCCGCGGCCTGGGCGAGTTGGACCAGGACGGAGCCGACGCCGCCGTTGGCGCCGTGCACCAGGACGGTCTGCCCGGGCCGGACGCGCGCCTTGCGGTGCAGCATCTGCCACGCGGTGATGCCATTGACCACCACCGTCTCGGCCTGCGCCGCACTGACCCCGTCCGGTACCGGGACCAGGTCGGCGGCGTCCGCGACCACGTGGCTGGCCCAGCCTCCGACCTTCAGCAGCGCGGCGACCCGCTTTCCGACCAGGCCCGGGTCGACACCGGCCCCGACCGCGGCGACGGTGCCGACCAGGTCGTAGCCGGGGACGAAGGGGAAGGGCGGCTGGTCGTAGTAGCGGCCGCGGCGCATCTGCTGCTCGGCGAAGGAGACACCCGTCGCCTCCATCCGGACCACGGCCTGGCCGGCGCCGGCGGTCGGGACAGGCCCGCGCCGCACGTACAGGCCTTCCGGCTCGACCTTGCCCGGCAGCACGACCTCGACCAATTCCTCGGTGTCCACGATGACCTCCGTCGGTTCCCCACCCACCCTGTTAGCGGGTAGTGCTTCTGTTAGAAGTTATAACTGGCGGGTGAGTGACAGTCAAGAACGTCCGTAATACCCTCTAACCAGCAGTCGACCGGAACCGAAGGGAACGAGCACATGGCCACCACCGACACGCAGACCCCGCGCGAGCGCTACCGCGCCCAGCTGCGCACCGAGATCAAGGAACGCGCCTGGGAGCAGATCGCCGCCTCCGGCGCCGCGGGCCTGTCCCTCAATGCCATCGCCAAACAGATCGGCGTCAGCGGCCCCGCCCTCTACCGCTACTTCGCCAGCCGCGATGAACTGATCACCGAACTGATCCGCGACGCCTACCGCAGCCTCGCCGACACGATCCGCACCGCCGCCGCCTCCGGCGCCGACCTCGCCGGCCTCGGCCACGCCCTACGCGACTGGGCACTGACCGACCCCCAGCGCTACTTCCTCCTCTACGGCACACCCGTCCCCGGCTACCACGCCCCCGACGACACCACCGCGATCGCGTCCGAGATCATGGGCACCCTGCTCGACGCCGCCCGGTCCACCGCCGGCCCCGCCCGCCACGACGCCGACGACCACCCCGGCACCCCGCTGGAGGCCCACCTCGCCGAACACCGCCACTGGGCCGGCGACCACCCCGCCCCACCCGCCGCCCTACGCCGCGCCCTGCACTTCTGGACCCGCCTCCACGGCATCCTCTCCCTCGAACTCGCTGGCCACTTCACCGGCATGGGCTTCGACCCGGCCCAGCTCTACACCGACGAACTGCACCACCTCACCCAGTAGCCCAACCCGGTGTACCGACCCGGAGACTCCCACCGCCCCGCCACTCCCCCACGGCCGGCACAACCACAGGAGCGCAGCAGTGCGCCCGCACGGACAGTTCCACCAGAGGCATCACGGAGAAGAACGTGCGACTGCGGGTGTTCCGGACTGGGCCCCAGCAGCGGCAACAGCCCGGCGGCACGGCGAGCCGAGCAGCCCCGGCGGCTGGGACGCGTTGCCGGCGGAGATCCGGCACCAGGGAACGGCCCGTCAGGGCTGGTTGTGAGGCACGACGAGCCGGGCGGGCCGCTCCTGCTTGCTGCCGCGCAGGACGAGGGCCGCCTCTCCCTAATCGCGGTCGGGCAGAAGCGCCCGAACGACCGGCGAGCAGAGCCGTCGGCGGTTGCGGGAAGCAGCGCGCGGATGAGGGGCACCGGTCCGCTGCCCGCTCGGGGGTCCGGACGCGCACCGGACCTACGTGCCCTCGCCGCGGCGCAGGGAGCGGCCAGAGCGGCCGATTCGGGCCGGCACCGGGTCGGCGCGGACGGCTTCGCCGCACGCGCACAAGAACCACCGGCCCGCCGCAGGCGCGGACCCCGAACCGACCGACCACACCTCCACACCCAAGACAAAGCACAGAGAAAGGGGTTGTCGGCATTTCCGGCCCGCCAAAAACGGGGCCCGACCTGCGGCGATGCCGCGCCAGACCGGAGGACCACCGGACACCGCCCACCCCCGCCCCCGCTGGGTACCGTCAGAGGTCCAGACAACACGGCATGCCGGGCCATTCCACGCCCACCAACACCAACAGGTCACACCCGACGGCCCCTCGCCGGGTAGAGCTTCGCGTCGAGCACACGGTCCCCCCACCACGGTATCGTCCGGAGCAGAGACCAGGGCGGCCACCAGCTCGCGCTTGGTCGGGACCGGCAGCACCAACGGGCCCAACTCCTCCGTCTCCCGGTCGCTGACGCGCTGCGGGCACTCCAGCCGATCCGGGCCGGCCTTCTCGGTCAGCTCCAACTTCGAGCCTGCCTTCCCCCCGATCGAGCCCCGGCACGTCCAGCACGGGCGCAGCACGGCGTTGGCTGTATGGGCGGCCTCCAGCTGTTCTTCGGCCTCCCGCTCCAGGCGCTCCTCGCGGTCCTGGTGGCAGGGCCAGCAGCGGCCGCCCGGCCGGCGGGGGTGGACTACCCGACGCCGACTCCCCGCCCCGCGGTCCGCCCCGACCCGCCAGGCCAGGTCAGCCCCGCTACGGGCGGTGGACTACCCGACGCCCGGATCGAGCCGGTCCAGGCCGGACCGGCCACCAACACCGGAGGGGAGACCGAACGACCGAGTTGAGCCCGGGCGGGCAGGCAGCCCGGCAGGACGGCCACCAGCCACCCACCACCTCACGTCTCGGGTGCACGCCAGTCTCCGGCCAACCGCACTGCCGACGCGGACGAATCGGCAATCTCGTCCGTGGACAGCCCCCGGGCACCAACCTGCTGAGTGCGCGGTGGGGTAGGCGTGGCGCTCTGGCCGGCCCGGGTTGGTCCACCAAAACCCGAGCCCGGCGCCTAAAACGCCATGAGGTCACGGGACAGAACCAGAGCCGACCGGTCCCGTGTCACGCAACCACCCACCCGGAGGCCGGAGCGGAGGTACTCGCGCTCACCCGGTGGCGGCGTTCCTTCACGGCACACGACAGCACCCCACTCGACAGCAACGCGACAGGGGGCGCGACAGCCCCCGCGACAGCCACGGCAGGCCACTAGAGAGCCGGGAGACCGGCATGAGTGCGAACGACAAGATCAGGAACGCCGCCGACAAGGCCAAGGGCGCCGTCAAGCAGGCGGGCGAGCACATCAAGGACGCCTTCAGGGACTGAACCGCCCCTGACCCGGCCGCCGTGACGCGTGCCCCGTCGCTCCGTCCGGTGCGACGGGGCACCGTGTCGTCCGTCAGCTCAGGGTGCGGAGCGCGGCGGCGTCGTAGGGGCGGAGGTCGCCGAAGCGGCCGGAGAGGACCTTGGCGGCCCACTGCGGGTCCTGGAGGAGTGCGCGGCCGACGGCGACCAGGTCGAACTCCTCGCGCTCCAGCCGGTCGAGCAGGTCGTCGATGCCCTGGACCGCGGAGCCCTCGCCCCGGAAGGCGCCGATGAAGTCGCCGTCGAGGCCGACCGAGCCGACGGTGATGGTGGGCAGCCCGGTGAGCTTCCTGGTCCAGCCGGCCAGATTGAGGTCGGAGCCGTCGAACTCGGGGACCCAGTAGCGGCGGGTCGAGGCGTGGAAGGCGTCGACGCCGGCCTCGGCGAGCGGGGCGAGGATCGCCTCCAGCTCCTGGGGCGTCTCGGCGAGGCGGGCGTCGTAGTTGTCCGACTTCCACTGCGAGTAGCGGAAGATCACCGGGAACTCCGGGGAGACGGCCGCGCGCACCGCGGCGACCAGCTCGGCGGTGAACCTGGTCCGGGCGACCGGGTCGCCGCCGTAGGCGTCGGTGCGGCGGTTGGTGCCCGCCCACAGGAACTGGTCGAGCAGGTAGCCGTGGGCGCCGTGCAGCTCGACGCCGTCGAAGCCGATCCGCTCGGCTGCCGCGGCGGCCTCGGCGAACGCGATGATGACGGCGTCCAGGTCGGCCCGGGTCATCGCCCGCCCCGCCCCCTCCGTGCCGTCCAGCCGGATGCCGGACGGGCCGATCGCGGGGGCGTCGGCGAACGGCGGGTCCCCCTGCTTGCGCACCATGCCGATGTGCCAGAGCTGCGGCACGATGGTGCCGCCCGCCGCGTGGACGGCCTCGGCGACGCGGGCCCACCCGGCCAACTGCTCCTCGCCGTGGAAGCGCGGGATGCTGTCGCTCTGGCCCGCGGACTCGTGGCCGACGTACGTCCCCTCGGTGACGATCAGGCCGACACCCGCGGCGGCGCGCCGGGCGTAGTACGAGCGGACGTCCTCGCCGGGCACGCCGCCCGGGGAGAACTGGCGGGTCATCGGCGCCATCGCGATGCGGTTGGGCACGGTCAGCCCGTTGATCGTGACAGGCCGGGACAGGATCCCGGCCGCGCTGGCGGCCGGGTTCTCGATGACGGTCATGGCAGGTCCTCGCGGTTGGCGGTGGTGTGCGCCGGGTCGGAAACGGTTGCTCAGGCCAACCACCCCGGCCGTCCCCGCATTTCGCCCCCCGGGCCCCACTCCCTGTGATCCGCGCCACTCGCGCCGTGGCGGAGCACCGAGTACCGGGCGCGGCAGCTGGGTTCCGGTTGACCGCCGTCGACCACGCTGCCGGCGGGGCCGTGCGGGCGTGCCCCCGCGGCTCGGCGCGTGTCCTGGGCCGCTGGTCGCCCGCGTCGGTGTCTGCGGACCGGGTGAATACGCCCAGGGCCGCGCAAGGTCCGGAGTCGGGACGATCTGACGACGCGCCCGGGGAGCTCGAACACCAAGAGCCGCCGGGCGAAGCTGACCGGCGAGCAGCTCGAGCGGCTCGCCGTGCTCGGTCTCGACCGGCGCTGACCCGGCCGGGCCCGGTGCCCGCCGAGAAGCGCTCCAGGCCGTCTCCGCCCGCCTGTGCCCGCCGCGTCCGAGCATGGACGGCAGGGCTCGACAGCGGCGGCCTGGTGGCCTTCTGGCGCCGCCCGCGCCCCAGCCCACCCCGCCCCACCGCGAGCGGCCAGGCCGTGCAGGCGCTGTCACTCGACCGCCCGCGGGTTGAACGCCCGCAGCCTTCCTCGGCCGGCACCATCCGCACCTCGCATGCCGGACGGTCTACCGCGGCAGACAACCGTCCGTCAGCAGGATCGCCGATCCATGGCCCCGAAGGGGCGATGGCGGCCCATGCCCGGTCAGTTCATCACCGCGACTGCGTTCGTCTGGTCCAGAAGCTGCTCCAGCTTCAGCTTCAGGGCTTCGAACACGGGCAGGAGCGCGGTCCGTTGCTCCGGGGTGAGCTCGGGGAGGCGTCGGCCCAGGAGCCTGCAGGTGTCGAGCCATTCGAGGAGTGCGGGGTCGGCGGTCCATCGCACGACCCGCTCCTGGATGTCGCCGAAGAACTGTATCCAGTCCAGGGCCGAGTCGGGGTGCTGCGAGGGCGCGCACAGCGCGTTCTTGGTGTCGTCGTCGGCGTAATCCGCCTCGACGTGGGCGATCAGTGCGGCGCTGAACACCTGTTGGCAGGGAACCACCGCCTGCAGGGTGATCCGCGCCCGGTCGAACACCGGCACCGTCGGCCGGCGCTCCAGGCCGTCCGCGGTGCAGTCGACGTAGAGCGTTCCGGCCCGCGCGGGAACGGTGGCCTGGTCGAGTTCGATCGCGTCCTCGCCGATCCGCTTGACCCGGCCGTGGCGAAGGACGTCGCCAATGCGGCGCAGCTGGTCGAGTTCGGCGCGGGCGACCGTCGCGCAGCGGTAGGCGGTCGGCTCGATGTCGGGCGACAGCCGCAGCAGCAGGCCGTCGTCCTCCAGCCGTGCGAACAGCTCCTGGACCGTGTCTGCGTCGGCCACAGCCCGCCGACGGGCCGCCTCCGTTTCGAGGTAGGAGCCCCCGGGCTGGGTGTGGGCGCGGTCGATCAGCCAGGAGTCACGCGGCATGATCCAGGTGATGTCGGACGGATCGGTGCCGCGGCTGAGCAGCCACAGACAGGCGTCCATGCCCGTCTTCCCCGCCCCGACGACGGTGTAGTGGGACGGCTGCTCCCGCAGGGCGGGCAGCTGGTTGGGGGTGATCAGGCGGACGCCGGGGGCGACTTCGTACTTGGGTGGCACCATGGCGGGCACCGTGACGTTCATGTAGGTGGCGTCCACGGTCCGGCGCTTGACGGTGACCTCGAAGGCGGCCCCGCTGACGATGGAGTGGAACCGGTGGACGTCGGGCCGCTGCGGATCCGGTCCGTCGTAGAAGGACTTGGGGAAGTAGGAGACCCGGCCGGTCGGCAGCAGCGTCTTGCGCATCACCTGGTCGAAGTAGGACAGGATCTCGCTGCGCGAAGCGAGCTCGCCCAGTCCGGCGTTCCAGCCGTCCTGGTCGACGGTTCCACTGCCCAAGTCACGGGAGTTGACGCCGTAGAAGGCCGACGGCTGGTGCAGGCGCACGAAGGGATAGGCGACCGTCCAGTGACCGCCGGGCTGGTCGTAGCGGTCGACGATGGCCACCGTCGCGTCGGTCTCGGCGATGAGGGTGTCGGCGAAGGCCATGCCCATGGCCCCGGCTCCGACGATCAGGTAGTCGACCTCAAGAGTTGTGGGTTTCAACGGATGTCGTCCTTCCGTGGTTGCTTTTCGAAGGGTGGGAGCCGGTCGTACGCGGCGCGGCCCGCGGATACCGGTGGAACACCGCGGCAGGGCCACGGCGTGTGAGGATCTTTCGCTCGCGCGAGGTCCGGGCGTCAGGCTCAGCGCACAGGACCGCAGCGAAAAGGCGTGCCGGCAGGGGCCCTTGACCACACTCGGTGGCTCACACCGCTGCGATCAGGGCCACCCGAGGGTTCCGGGCCCTGCAAGGAACGAGACATCGGGCCCGGCGAGGAGCACCTCGGGTTGACGAGAACGCTCAGGAACCGGAGGGGTTGAAGCCGGCGACACGCTCTTCCTCGGCGGTCGTGAGGGCGGCCACCGGCAGCTCCGTCGCACCGGGGCGGACGCGCATGCCGTCCAGCACGATCACCAGGTAGCGCCGCCACACCTCGGGCGAGACCGGCTGGGTGTGCTGGATCGCGCAGTTGACCATGTAGAGAACGAGCTGCAGGTCCGTCATCGCCAACTCCGGGCGCAGCAGCCCGGCGTCCTGGACCCGACGCAGGACCGCCTCGGCCGGGGGCATGAACCTGCGGCGCGCCTGCGCCACCAGAGGGCGGCTCCCGACGTCGGAGAACACCACCTCCCGCAGCCCGCGATCGGCTGCCATCTGCTCCAGCACCCAGGTCAGCAGGTCGACGAACCCCTCCCACGGGTCGTCAGCCGCCAGGGCCTGCTCGGCGGCCACCACCAGGGCATCGACACGTTCTTCGAACAGCTCGTTGATCAGCGCCTGTTTGTTGCCGAAGAGCCGGTAGGAGGTCGCCACTCCGACACCGGCATGACGAGCGATGTCGTCGAGGTTCACAGCCAGCCCCCGCTCGGCGAACACCTCCCGAGCGGCCACCAGCGTCCGCTGCCGGTTGGCCTCGGCATCGCGTCTCAAGCGCCGTGCGCCACGGGACTCGGATGAATCCGTTCCGTCCATGAGCTCACAGTAGCACTATCTGGAGTTGCCAACTCCAGTACGCGGCGCGGACGACCGCTCCACACTCACGGTGACCATCGGGTGCCGGTGTGCCGCTTGGCCTCCGCGACGGATTTCCGAACAGCACGGGGTGCGCCATGACTCCCGCCGTTTCGCTCTTCTGCGAGGCCGGCTCGGCGCCGGTGTGCATCGGCCCGGTGGCCCGGGCCGCGACCGTCTTCTTCGCCGCGGCCTTCTTCGCAGGTGCCGCCTCCCGATCCCGCACCTACTGGCGGAGCCTCTTACCGCCCGGCAGCAGGCCCTGGGGCCCGGGCGGTCCGTCAGAACTGAGTGCGGCGTGCCCTGGGCCGGACGGGCGGGGCCTGCTCGGTGCCGCGCCGTGCCGGGGCCGCGGTGCGGGTGCGC
>NZ_JBSFGK010000118.1:0-20620 GCF_053596495.1 Kitasatospora sp. NPDC001683 | reverse complement strand
GTGCGGTGGTCCGCCACGGCCCGCAGGGTCCGCAGCCGTCGTGCGTCGATCACAGGCCAATTCTGCCAGCGCGGCTCGGCGAACCCGTCCGGGAGGGGACGTCCCCGGGACCGGGCCTCCGGTGTCTCCGGGGGTGCTCCCCGGGGTGCGCTCGGCGGGCGGGGGTCGTGGCGAAATGCCAGAGTTGGGGTGGTTTGCGATATAGCTGGAGCCGCTACGAGGGAGATGCGCCCCATGCCTGACACTCCGACGCCCGCGACCGTGCACAAGAACCCCGGTGCTGCGCCGACGCCCGGTCCGCCCGCCGGCGCCAGGCCCGCGCCCCCGGCGGGTACGGGCGCGGGTACGAGTACGGGAGGGGATGGCGGGCGGTCGGCCAGTGAGCGCGGCCGTACGGCGCTGGCCGTCGGGGTGGTGGAGAAGATCGCCGGGATGGCCGCCCGGGAGGTTTCCGGCATCCACGCGCTGGGCTCCGGCCTGGCCCGTACCTTCGGCGCGATGCGGGACCGGGTGCCCGGCGGGCGGTCCAGCATCGGGCGCGGGATCAAGGCCGAGGTCGGCGAGAAGCAGACCGCGATCGACATCGCCCTGGTGGTGGAGTACGGCGTGGTGATTCCCGAACTCGCCCGCCAGGTGCGGGAGAACATCATCGAGGCGGTCGAGCGGATGACGGGTCTGGAGGTCGTCGAGGTCAACATCGCGGTCAACGACGTCCACCTCCCGGACGAACCGGAGTTCGAGGAGGAGGAGCCGGTGACGGCGCCCGGGCAGCGACCCAAGCTCAAGTAGCGCCCGGCCGTGGGAGTCGCCCGCGGCGTTCGGCGGAGGACGAGGGAGTAGCGGATGAACCTGGCCATCGTCGGCCTGGTGGTGGGCATGGCCCTCGGCTTCGCCGGGTACTTCGGCGGGTTCGCGGCGTTCCTGCTGGTGGCGGTGCTCGGGCTGGTCGGCTTCGTGGCCGGGCGGCTGCTGGAGGGCGACATCGACCTGGGCGACCTCGGGGACCTGCTCCGCGGCCGGGGCCGGCGGCGCTGATGGGGGCCCCGGTCCCCGCCCCCGCCTCCGGCCCCGGTGCGGCGCGCCGGGGGCGGCTCCGGGTCGCCGACCGGGTGTACGCGCGGATCGCGGAGCAGGCGGCCCGGGAGGTGCTCGCCCGGGCGTGGGCCGGGCGGTCGGTGAAGGGGGCGCCGCCCCGGGTGTCGGTGGCCCGGCCGGGCAGCACGGTGACCGTCCGGGTGGCGGTCGAGGCGCCCTTCCCCGCCGATCTCGCGGGTCTCGCCCGCGGTGTGCGGGACCGGGTGGCGGCGCAGGTGGTCGGGCTGACCGGGACGAGGGTGTCCGAAGTGGTCGTGGTGGTCGAGAAGTTGGTCGCCGGGGGAGCGTGGTGAGCCGGGCCCCGGAGGTCGGCCCGGTGCGGCCGGCGTCCCGGTTGCGGGCGGGGCGGGCGGTGGCGGCGGCACTGGTCGCCACGGTGGTGCTGGTGGTGGCGGGGGCGCTGCTGTACGACGTGGTCGCGGTTCGGCTCGGGCAGCCGGCCCGGCGGTGGCGGGCGCAGATCGCCGAGGAACTGGCCACGCGTCATCTGGACGATCTGTGGGTGCTGGTGGGGGCCGGGGTCGCGACCCTGCTGGGCGGCTGGCTGCTGTGGCTGGCGATCGCGCCCGGGCTGCGGCGGTGGCTGGTGCTGCGGCCGTACGGGGGGACGGCCGCGGCGATCGAGCGGGCCGGGATCGGGCACCTGCTGACGGACCGGGCGGCCGGGCTGACCGGCATCGACCACCTGCGGATCAGGGTCGGGCGGCGGCGGGTGCGGGTGTCGGTGAGCGGGCCGGTGGATCCGGCGGTGGTGCAACGGCAGCTGCGGGAGGAGTTGGGGAGGGTGGGGCTGGCGCAGCCGTTGCGGCTGGATGTGCGGTCCTGGCGCGGGCCGGCCGGTGGGCCGGCCGGCGGGGTGACCGACGGGACGCCCGACCAGCCTCCCGACCAGCCGCCCGACCGGGCGGGGGAGGCGGCGGGGTGAGGCGGACGGTCGTCAACCGGGTGCTGCTGGGGCTGGTGGGGGCGGTGCTGTTGGGGGTCGGGGCGCTGGTGCTGGCGGGCGGGCTGGACCTGTACCGGCGCCTCGGCGTCGACCCGCCGGGCTGGTGGCCGCTGACCTCGCCGGACCAACCGGTGGTCAGCGCGCGCTCCCGGGTTCGGTGGGTGGGGTCCTCCTGGTGGTGGCCGACGGTGATCGGCGGGCTGTCGGTGCTGGTGGTGGGGACGGCGTGGTGGCTGGTCGCGCAGCTGCGGCGGACCGCGCTGCCCGGGATCGACGTGCCGACGCCGGGGGTGGGCGGGCTTCGGCTGCGGGTGAGCGCCCGGGCGCTGGAGGAGGCGCTGGAGCACGGCACGGCGGTGCTGCCGGAGGTCGAGCGGGCGCGGGTCCAGCTGGTGCGGGCGCCCCGGCACCCCCGGCTGCGCGGGGCCGTACGGCTGACGCCGGGCGGGGACCCGGTGGGGCTGGTGGAGCACTTCGAGGACGGGCCCCGGGCGGACGCCCTCCGGAGCCTGGGACTGGCGGAGCTGCCGGCGGACCTGCGGATCCGGGTGCTGCAGCAGGCCCCCGCCGCTCGGCGCCGGTCCGCTCGGCGCCGGGGCCGGCGGGGGCGCCGGCAGCTGGAGTAGGGCGTGTCTGACACGCCCTGAGTCAGAGGGAGCGCAGGGCGCCGCCGTCGACGGGGACCATCAGGCCGGTCAGGTAGGAGGCGGCGGGGGAGAGCAGGAACGCGGCGACCTTGCCGAACTCCTCGGGGGTGCCGTAGCGGCGGAGCGGGATGGCGGCGCCGGCCTCGGCGCGGGCGGCCTCGGGGTCGGGGGCGAGGGCGTCGAGCTCGCGGACCCGGTCGGTGTCGATCCGGGCGGGGAGCAGCCCCAGCACCCGGATGCCGCGCGGGCCGAGCTCGTCGGCGAGGGACTTGGCGGCCATGGCGAGGCCGGGGCGCAGGCCGTTGGAGATGCCGAGGCCGGGGATCGGCTGGCGGACCGAGCTGGAGAGCACGAAGCCGATCACGCCGCCGGAGGGCAGGGCGGCGGCCGCGGTGCGGGCGAGCCGCAGGGCACCGAGGAAGACGGACTCGAAGGCGTCGCGCCAGGCGGACTCGGGGGTGGTCTCGACCGGGCCGGCCTGGGGGCCGCCGACGCTGATCAGGATGCCGTCGAAGCGGCCGAAGCGCTGGTTCGCCTCGGCGATCAGGCGCTCGGCGGTGTCCGGGGCGGCGTTGTCGGCGACCAGGCCGTGGGCGGTGCCGAGGGTCTCGAGCTCGGCGACGGCGGCGTCCACGGCCTCCTGGGTGCGGCCGCTGACGAGCACGTGGGCGCCGTCGGCGACGAGTTCGCGGGCGGCGGCGAGGCCGAGGCCCCGGGTGGCGCCGGTGACGATGTAGGCCTTGTTCTTCAGTCCGAGATCCATGGGGACATCCTGCCGGACGGGCCCGGGCCCGGGGCCCGCGGCCGCTGCGGGAGCCGGAGGACGCGCTCCAGTGCCGGCGCCGGCCCTCAGGCGGGCAGGGCGTCGAGCTCGACCTCGGGCTCGGCGGTCTGCTTGGCGCGGTCCTTGGCCTCGCGGCGGATCAGCACCCAGACGCCGACCGGGATCATCGCGGTGAACAGCCACCACTGGATGGCGTAGGCCATGTGCGGGCCGATGTCGGAGTGGTTGGGCTCGGGGATCAGCTGGGGCTGGTCGGCCGGGGCCGGCGTGGTGGCGGTGAGCTCCAGGTAGCCGCCGAGGAGGGTGGTGCCGGTCTCCTTGGACTGCTGTTCGGTGTTGATCAGGTTGAACTGCCGGGCGGGGAGGCCGGCCCGGTCCCGGACGAAGCCGCCGCTGCTGCCGGTGGTCTCGTCGGCGCGCAGCCGGCCGGTGAGGGTGACCTCGCCGGTCGGGGCGGCCGGGACGGGCGGGTACTCGGTGGCGCCGTCGCCGGAGGGGACCCAGCCGCGGTTGACCAGGACGGCGCCCTTGCCGTCGGAGAGCTTCAGCGGGGTGATGACGAAGTAGCCGATCGTCCCGTTGGAGTCGGTCCGCTTGCGGACCACGAACTCGTGCGCCGGGTCGTACTGCCCGGTGGCCGTCACGGCGCGCCAGGTGAGGTCGGAGGGCACCGCGGCGCCGGGGGTCGGCGACAGGGTGTCGAAGGCCACCGGTGATGCCGTGAGGGCCTTGCCGATCAGCTCGTTCCGGGCCACCCGCGCCTCGTGGCGGTGCAGCTGCCAGAAGCCCAGCTTGATCGTCGCGGGGATCAGCAGCAGCGCGATCAGCATGGTGATCAGCCACTGGCGGGTCAGCAGAAATCGGTACACATGGGAACGGTACGCCGACCTCACAACCGGCTCACGCACCGGGGTGCGGGGCGACCTCGCGCAGCAGCTGGAGGAAGGCGTCCTCGGTGACGATCGGGGTGCCGACGTCGCGGGCCTTGCGGGCCTTGCCGCTCCAGCTGGTCGGCTCGTTGGTCACCAGCAGGCTGGTGAGCCGGCTGACCGACGTGGCGATGTGCAGGCCGGCCTCGACGGCGCGGTCCTCCAGCACCTCGCGGTCGGTGGCGGTGTCGCCGGTGAAGGCCACCCGCATGCCCTGGACCAGCGGCTTGCCGTCCTCCCAGCGCCCCGGGTTGGGGTACGGGCACGGCGGGCGCTTCTTGGCCTGGCGGTACTGGGAGCCGGTCCAGTTGCCGCGGCCGGAGGCGACGGGCTCGTCCTCGCCGAGGTCGGTGACGGCGACGCAGTTCTGCAGCGGCAGCGGGAGACCGGCCTGGCGGGCCAGGCGCAGGCTGGGGCGGAAGGCCTCGGCGAGCACCCGGGCGTCGTCCAGGGCGTTGTGGGCCTGGCGCTGCTGGACGCCGAAGTGGGCGGCGAGCGAGGAGAGTTTGCCGTTGGGCAGCGGCAGGCGCAGGTCGCGGGAGAGCACCATGGTGCACAGCCGCTGTTCGACCGGGGCGCGCCGGCCGGCCCGGGAGAACTCGCGGGAGATCATGTTCCAGTCGAAGAGCGCGTTGTGCGCGACCAGCACGCGGTTCGCCAGGCGCGCGGCGAACTCGTCGGCGACCTCGGGGAAGGTCGGCGCGCCGGAGAGCAACTCGGCGGTGAGGCCGTGGATCCAGACCGGGCCGGGGTCCCGCTCGGGGTTGACCAGGGTGTACCAGTGGTCGGTGACCTCGCCGTCGTGGTCCAGCTGGTAGACGCCCGCCGAGATGACGCGGTCGGAGCGGCCGAGACCGGTGGTCTCCACGTCGACGACCGCGAAGCCCTCGGCGGGGGCGGCGGAGCGCTGGGCGGGGACCGGAGCGGTCCGCGGCACGCCGTACGTCTCGGGCTGGATCGGTTGCATGGTCCAACAGGATAAGGGGCGAGCTGGTCGGGTCCGGTCGGAATGTTCCGGCTGGGCGGCCGGAATAGAGTGGTCGGCGGGGGTGTCGTACATCTGGTCGAGATCGTTTCCGGCCGCTCGGTCGGATTTGTGTGAGGAAGAACGCATGCGCGCCACGGTGATCCACGGACCGAGCGACATCCGGATCGAAGAGGTACCGGACCCGGTGATCCAGCACCCGACCGACGTGGTGCTGCGGGTGGTGAACGCCTGCATCTGCGGCAGTGACCTGTGGGCGTACCGCGGGGTGGCCCAGCGGGTGGCCGGACAGCGGATCGGCCACGAGTTCCTGGGTGTGGTCGAGGAGGTCGGCGCCGAGGTCCGCGGCTTCGCGAAGGGCGACCTGGTGGTCGCCCCCTTCGTCTGGTCGGACGGCGTCTGTGAGTTCTGTCTCGAGGGGCTGCAGACGTCCTGCCCGCACGGCGGGTTCTGGGGTCAGGTCGGCTCGGACGGCGGCCAGGGCGAGGCCGTCCGGGTGCCGTTCGCGGACGGGACGCTGGTGAAGCTGCCGAAGGAGGCGGCGGGCGACGAGAAGCTGCTGCCGGGGCTGCTGGCGCTGTCCGACGTGATGTCCACCGGGCACCACGCGGCGGTGTCGGCGCGGGTGCGTCCGGGCGCGACGGTCGCGGTGGTCGGCGACGGTGCGGTGGGCCTGTGCGGCGTGCTGGCGGCGAACCGGCTGGGCGCTGGCCGGATCATCGCGTTGGGCCGGCACCCCGCCCGGACCGAGCTGGCCCGGCGCTTCGGGGCGACGGACGTGGTGGCCGAGCGCGGCGAGGCCGCGATCGAGGCGGTGAAGGAGCTGACCGGCGGGCTGGGCGCGCACGCGGTGCTCGAGGCGGTCGGCACCGAGGAGTCGATGCGGACGGCGATCTCGATCGCCCGGGACGGCGGCGCGGTCGGTTACGTGGGCGTGCCGCACGGTGGGAGCGCGGGCGTCGACATCGGCCAGATGTTCGGCCGAAACGTTTCGCTCAACGGTGGCGTCGCGCCGGCCCGGGCGTACATTCCCGAGCTGCTGCCGGACGTGCTCTCGGGCGCGATCGAGCCGGGTCTGGTCTTCGACCGGACGGTGGACCTGGACGGCGTGCCGGACGGCTACCGGGCGATGGACGACCGCTCCGCGCTGAAGGTCCGGATCGCTTTCTGACGCTTCGTCAAAAGGGGCGGCACCGTTGGACGGTGCCGCCCCTTTTCGGTTGCCGCAGCCGGATCCATGAGTGACCGGAGGGGTGATTTTCAGCCAATTGGATGATGCGAGGGGGTGAACGACCGGCTGATCGCGGTCAAGCCCTTCCGGGGCGGGCGCGACGCTCCTAGCATTGCGCGGCGCGCACGAGGAATGTGACGCCCCTCACGTTCGATTCATTCCCTCGTGTGACCGCCACGCCGAAGGAGTGAGGAGACAGAGTGGATTCGCCGCCGATCACCACCACCGCCACGGAAGTCCAACTCATCGACGACAGTGAGGAGTTCCGTACCCTGCGGCGCTCGTTCCGGAGCTTCGCCTTCCCGGTCACCATCGGCTTCGTGCTCTGGTACCTGCTCTACGTCCTGCTCTCCTGCTACGCCCCCGGACTGATGGGCGCCAAGCTCCTCGGGCACGTCAACGTGGCCCTGGTGCTCGGGCTGCTGCAGTTCGTCACCACCTTCGCCATCGCCGGCTGGTACGCCCGGTACGCGGACCGGCGGATCGACCCGCCCGCCACCGCGATCCGCGAGGCCCACGGCGCCGTCGTCCACGCCCCCCGGGAGTCCGCCGAATGACAGTGCTCGCCAGCTCCGCCACCGATCACCGCGGCCTCACGTTGGCCCTGTTCGGGCTCTTCGTGCTGACGACCCTGGCCATCACCGTCTGGGCCGGGCGGCAGAACCGCAGCGCCTCCGACTTCTACGCCGGCGGCCGCGGCTTCACCGGCTTCCAGAACGGCCTGGCCATCTCCGGCGACTACATGTCCGCCGCCTCCTTCCTCGGCATCGCCGGCACCATCGCACTGGCCGGCTACGACGGCTTCCTGTACTCGATCGGCTTCCTGGTCGCCTGGCTGGTCGCGCTGCTGCTGATCGCCGAACCGCTGCGCAACTCCGGCCGGTTCACCATGGCGGACGTGCTCGCCTTCCGGATGCGCCAGCGCCCGGTGCGCACCGCCGCGGGCGTGTCCACCATCGTGGTGTCGATCTTCTACCTGCTGGCCCAGATGGTCGGCGCCGGGACGCTGGTGGCCCTGCTGCTCGGGGCCGAGGGGAACGCCGCCAAGCGCTGGACCATCGTCGGCGTCGGCGCGCTGATGATCGTCTACGTGGTGATAGGGGGCATGAAGGGCACCACCTGGGTGCAGATCGTCAAGGCCGTGCTGCTGATCGCCGGCGCCGCGCTGATGACCGTCCTGGTGCTGGCCAAGTACCACTTCAACCCCTCGGAGCTGCTCGGCGCGGCGGCGAGCGCCAGCGGCAAGGGCGAGGCCTTCCTCCAACCCGGGCAGAAGTACGGCACCGGCACCGCCAAGCTCGACTTCATCAGCCTCGGCGTCGCGCTGGTGCTCGGCACCGCGGGCCTGCCGCACATCCTGGTCCGCTTCTACACCGTGCCCACCGCCAAGGCGGCCCGGAAGTCGGTGCTCTGGGCGATCGGCATCATCGGCGTCTTCTACCTGATGACGCTCGCGCTCGGCTTCGGCGCGGCGGCGCTGGTCGGACCCAAGCAGATCAAGGCGGCCAACGCGGCCGGCAACACGGCCGCCCCCCAGCTGGCCGAGGCGCTCGGCGGCGGCAGCGGCAGCACCGGCGGGGCGATCCTGCTCGCGGTGATCTCGGCGGTCGCCTTCGCCACCATCCTGGCCGTGGTCGCCGGGCTCACCCTGGCCTCCTCGGCCTCCTTCGCGCACGACCTGTACGCCAACGTGATCCGCCGCGGGAAGGCGAGCGAGCGCGAGGAGGTGCGCTCGGCCAAGTGGGCGGCGGTCGGGATCGGCGCGGTCGCGATCCTGCTCAGCCTCTTCGCGGACAAGCTCAACACCGCCGCCCTGGTGGCGCTGGCCTTCGCGGTGGCGGCCTCGGCGAACCTGCCCACGCTGCTCTACTCGCTGTTCTGGAAGCGCTTCACCACCGCCGGCGCGGTCAGCTCGGTCTACGCCGGCCTGATCAGCTCGGTGCTGCTGGTCGTCTTCTCCCCGGTGGTCTCGGGTCGCGCGGCCTCGCTCTTCCCGCACTCCGACTTCCACTGGTTCCCACTGGAGAACCCCGGCCTGGTCTCCGTTCCGATCGGCTTCCTGGCGGGCTGGCTGGGCACCCTGCTCTCCAAGGAGCGCCCCGACCCGGCGAAGTACGCTGAACTCGAGGTCCGCTCGCTCACCGGACTGGGCGCCCACTGATCGTCGCGGCATGACTATGCTGGCCCGGCCCCCGCCGCGACGGTGGCCGGGCCGGCTGCTTTCCCGGGGAAGCCGGCCGCTACTAGGGAAGGGGAAGCCACGTGCTGCTCGACACCTTCGGCCGGCAGGCCGTCGACCTGCGGGTCTCCCTGACCGACCGGTGCAACCTCCGCTGCACGTACTGCATGCCGGAGGAAGGGCTGCAGTGGCTGGCCAAGCCCGACCTGCTGACCGACGAGGAGATCGTCCGGCTGGTCACCCTGGCCGTGCGCGACCTGGGCGTGCGAGAGGTCCGCTTCACCGGTGGCGAGCCGCTGCTGCGCCCCGGACTGGTCGCGATCGTGGCCGCCTGCTCGGAGCTGGAGCCGCGCCCCGAGCTGTCGCTGACCACCAACGGCATCGGGCTGGCCCGGACGGCCACGGCGCTGCGCGAGGCCGGGCTGGACCGGGTCAACGTCTCGCTGGACACCCTCGACCCCGAGGTGTTCTTCACGCTCACCCGCCGCCGGCGCCACCAGGACGTGCTGGAGGGGCTGGCCGCCGCCGAGGCGGCCGGGCTGGCGCCGGTGAAGCTGAACTCGGTGCTGATGCGCGGGGTCAACGACCACGAGGCGGCCGACCTGCTGGCCTGGTGCCTGGAGCGGCGCTACGAGCTGCGCTTCATCGAGCAGATGCCGCTGGACGCCCAGCACGGCTGGGACCGCTCGTCGATGGTCACCGCGGAGGAGATCCTCGAGCTGCTGCGCACCCGCTTTCAGCTCACCCCGGAGCCGTCCGCGCGCCGGGGCGCGGCGCCCGCCGAGCGCTGGGTGGTGGACGGGGGCCCGGGCCGGGTCGGTGTGATCGCCTCCGTCACCCGGCCGTTCTGCCGGGCCTGCGACCGGACCCGGCTGACCGCCGACGGGCAGGTGCGCAACTGCCTGTTCGCGACCGGGGAGACCGACCTGCGCACCGCGCTGCGCTCGGGGGCGGACGACGCGGAACTGGCCGCGCTGTGGCGGGCGGCGATGTGGGGCAAGAAGGCCGGGGCCGGGATCGACGAGCCGGAGTTCCACCAGCCCGAGCGGCCGATGTCGGCGATCGGCGGCTAGTCGTCCTCAGAGGTCCAGTCGGCGAAGGCGACGACCTCCTTGAGGAAGCCGCGCACGCCCAGGAACTGGGACAGGTGCTCGCGGTGCTCCTCGCAGGCCAGCCAGGTCTTGCGGCGGTCCGGGGTGTGCAGCTTCGGGTTGTTCCACACCAGCACCCAGCGGGCGTCCGCCCGGCAGCCCTTGGCGGAGCAGATCGGGGTCTGCGGGGTGTCCATCGGGGCCGTCCTCGGTGCTCGGCGGGTGCGTCGTCGCCGTCAGTCTGTCACGCCGCCCCGGCCCACCCGGATCCGGGCATGGCGACGCCGGGCAGCCACGGGGGGAGCCGCCCGGCGTCGGTCCGTCGCTCCGACGGGGGATGCGGAGCGCGTACGCAGTATGTCACGCCGAGACCATCGGATGGGGAGGTCTTGCATGATTAATCTGAGCTTCTTTTGAGCTTTCCCGGAGCCGATTCGGGCGCAACCGCCGCGAACCGGACGGTCAGTCCGTGTGCTGTGAACTTTCGGTGCCGGCGGTCTTTGCCTGTCCTGTACCAGCAGGCGCACCAGCCCCACCCGTACCACCCGGGCCGAGCATCAGCGGGGTGTCGGCGGGGAAGTCGAAGGTGCTCGGCAGGCCGGGCGTCTGCTCCCGGCCCGCGTTGGCGATCAGCACCGCGAAGTACGGCAGCAGCACGCCGCCCGCCAGCGCCGCGAAGGCGAGCCAGCGCTGGACGTCCCACAGTGCCACCGCGGCCAGCACGCAGAGCGTGCGGATCAGCATCGAGATGACGTAGCGGCGCTGACGCCCCCGGACGTCCTCGGTGAGGCTGCTGCGCGCCCCCGTGATCCGGTAGACCTGCCCGCCTTCGGCGCTCTTGCCCATGTGTCCTACCGCCCTCGTCCACGCACCCGCGCGCCGTGCCGCGCGGCCTCCTCACGGTACGCCGGGGCAACGGGGACGACGAGCCCGGGTGGGCGGGGCCCACCCGGTCGGGCGTGATAGGGGAGCCGTCCGGCGGCAGTCGGGTCAGGAGCGGCGGGAGAGGTACTGCGGGGGCACGGCGGCGGTGAGCCAGACGCCGTTGTCGCTGAGCCGGAACTCGTGGCCGGCCGCCGCCATCGCGGCCGCGTTCACGGTCAGCACGACCGGGCGGCCGTGCCGGGCGCCGACCCGGGTGGCGGTCTCGGTGTCCGCCGAGAGGTGCACGTCCAGCCGGGCCATCGGGCGCAGGCCCTCGCGGAAGATCGACGCCAGGTGGCGGTCGGCGGTGCCGTGGTAGAGCACGTGGGGCGGCGCGGTGGCGGTCAGACCGAGGTCGACCGCCACCGTGTGGCCCTGGTTGGCACGGATCGAGCGGCCGTCCGGCGAGTAGCCGAAGCGGCGCTTGTCGTCGGTGGCCACGACGTGGTCGAGCTCGGCCCGGGTGAGCGGCCTGCCCTTCGCCGCGAGGGCGTCGAGCAGGACGTCGACCCGCACCCAGCCGGAGCCGTCCAGCGTGATCCCCACCAGCTCCGGCTCGTGCCGCAGGATGCGCGACAGCATCTTGCTCGACCTGACCAGCCGCTTCTCGTCCGTCATGTTCTTGGTATCCCCCCGTTGGTCAGCGGCTATGAGGCCTGGCTGACCGAACTCATGTTGAAGTCCGCGACACGCACCGGTGGCATCGCGGTGCGGGTGAAGTAGTCGCTCCACTCGCGGGGCAGGCAGCGTTCGGTGCGTCCCGCCTCGGTGATCCGGCCGAGCAGGTCGACCGGGGACTCGTTGAACCGGAAGTTGTTGACCGCGCCGACCACTTCGCCGTTCTCCACCAGGTAGACGCCGTCCCGGGTGAGGCCGGTGAGCAGCAGCGTCGCCGGGTCCACCTCGCGGATGTACCAGAGGCAGGTGAGCAGCAGGCCGCGCTCGGTGCGGGCGATCATCTCGTCCAGGGTCGGCGCGGACTCCTGGTCGGCCGTCTCCAGCACCAGGTTGTCGATCGCGGGGCGCAGCGGCAGGCCGGCGAGGCCTGCCGCGTGGCGGCTGGTGATCAGCCCGGTCAGCACGCCGTCGCGGATCCAGTCGGTGGCGGTGATCGGCGTGCCGTTGTCGAAGACCGAGACGTCGCCGCCGGTGCTGTGGGCCAGCACGAACGGGGCGGCCTCCAGGCCGGGTTCGCGCGGGTCGGCGCGCAGCGTCAGCGGCAGGCCGGCGAGCTTGTCGCCGAGCCGGGTGCCGCCGCCGGGCTTGGAGAAGACCGTCCGGCCCTCGTGGGCGTCCCGGCCGCCGGAGGCCCAGTGGAGGTTGATCATCAGGTCGGCGACGGCCGAGGGCGGCAGCAGCGTCTCGTACCGTCCGGCGGGAAGGTCGATCCTGCGGGCGCCCCAGCCGAGCCGCTTGGTCAGCTCGGCGTGCAGGGCCGGGACGTCGATGTCGGTGAAGTCCTGGGTGGCGGCGCCGACCCAGGCCGAGCCGGTGAGGTCGGCCGTCTTGCCGTTGATCTCGACCATGCCGGTGGGCTGGTCGTGGCGCAGCCGCAGGCCGGTGGAGCTGCCCAGGTAGCTGGTGGTGAGCTCGTGCCGGGCGAAGCCGTAGAGCAGCTCGCCCTGGGCGGCGGCGCGGGCGAAGGCCTCGCCGAGGGCCGGGCCGAAGGCTTCGAACACCTCGATCGAGGTCTCCGCGGGCGGCTGGGTGAAGTGCGGGGACGGCGGCACGTCGGCGACCAGCGGCTGGGCGTCCTCGGCCGGGCCGGCCGAGCGGGCGGCCTCCTCGGCGGCCCGGACCAGGCCCTCGACGTCCTCGGCGGTGACGGCCTCGCGGGAGACCACGCCGGAGGCGGTGCCCTCGGCGCCGGCCACGGTGGCGATCACGGTGAGGCTGCGGCCGCGGGTGACCCCGTTGGTGGTCAGCGAATTGCCGGCCCAGCGCAGGTTGGCGGTGGACTCCTCGTCGGCGATCACCACGCAGCCGTCGGCGCGGGAGAGGCCGAGGGCCAGCTCGACGAGTTCGTGGGGCTGCATCGCGGTCATCAGTGACCCGCCTCCTGCTGGGTGTTGAGCACGTTGACGTTGCGGAACAGCGCCGACGGGCAGCCGTGGCTGACCGCCGCGATCTGACCGGGCTGCGCCTTGCCGCAGTTGAAGGCGCCGCCGAGGACGTAGGTCTGCGGGCCGCCGACCGCCGTCATCGAGCCCCAGAAGTCGGTGGTGGTGGCCTGGTAGGCGAAGTCCCTTACCTGGCCCGCGAGTTCGCCGTTCTTGATGGCGTAGGCGCGCTGGCCGGTGAACTGGAAGTTGTAGCGCTGCATGTCGATCGACCACGAACGGTCGCCGACGATGTACAGGCCGTTCTCCACCCCGGCGAACAGGCCCTCGGTGTCCGGGCCGTCGGCGGCGGGCTGGAGCGAGACGTTGGCCATCCGCTGGACCGGGACGTGCGCCGGGGAGTCCGCGAAGGCGCAGCCGTTGGAACGCTCGAAGCCCTTCAACTTGGCCATGCTGCGGTCGAGTTGGTAGCCGACCAGGACGCCGTCCCGGATCAGGTCCCAGGACTGGGTGGCGACGCCCTCGTCGTCGTAGCCGATGGTGGACAGGCCGTGCTCGGCGGTGCGGTCGCCGGTGACGTGCATCAGGTCGGAGCCGTACCTGAGGGTGCCGAGCTGGTCGAAGGTGGCGAAGGAGGTGCCGGCGTAGGCGGCCTCGTAGCCGAGTGCGCGGTCCAGCTCGGTGGCGTGGCCGATCGACTCGTGGATGGTCAGCCAGAGGTTGGACGGGTCGATGACCAGGTCGTAGCGGCCCGGCTTGACGCTCGGGGCCTTCATCTTCTCGGCCAGCAGGACGGGCAGTTCGGCGAGCTCCGCGTCCCAGTCCCATCCGGTGCCGGTGAGGTACTCGTAGCCGCGGCCCACCGGAGGGGCCAGGGTCGTCATCGAGTCGAAGGCGCCGGTGCGCTCGTCGACCGAGGTGGCCTCCAGCTCGGAGTGGAGCCGGATCCGCTGCTGGGTCGTCATGGTGCCCGCGGTGTCCGCGTAGAACTTGTTCTCCTGCACCGTCAGCAGGGCGGCCCGGACGTGCGAGACGCCCTGGGCGGCCAGCAGCCGGGAGCTGCGCTCGGCGAGCAGGGCGGACTTCTCGGCGTCCGGGACGTCGAAGGGGTTGACCTCGTACGCGGAGACCCAGGTGACGTCCCGGTGGACGGGCTCGTCGGCCAGCTCGACCCGCTCGGTGGAGCCGGCCGCCCGGCTGATCCCGCCGGAGAGCCGGGCCACCGCGGCGGCCTGGGCGGCGACCTTCGCCGCGGCCTCGGGGGTGAGGTCCACCCCGGCGGCGAAGCCCCAGGCGCCGTCCAGCAGCACCCGGACGGCGAAGCCCAGTTGCACGCCGTCGGAGGTGCCGGCCGGGCGGGCGTCGCGCAGCCGCCAGGCGGCGCTGCGGACCCGCTCCAGGCGGAAGTCGGCGTGGGTGGCGCCGAGTTCACGGGCCCGGCTGAGGGCGGCGTCGGCGAGGGTGCGCAGTGGCAGGGCGAGGAACAGCGGGTCGACGGCGCGAGCGGGCTCGGCGCCGGCGCGGTCGGCCGGAGGGATCGGAGGCAATCGGGCTCCCAGGTCGCGGAGGGTTGCGGTGCGGGGCCACAAGGGCGCCCGCACCGCATCATTTCCCGTCCACCGCTTTCCGGCCAGCGCATTTCGCCCGGTGCGTTGCGGTTTCGGCCAGGGTGCTCGGCGCCGTCAGGCGACGGCCTCCCACCAGCCGTCCAGCTCCGGCGGGTTGTCCACGTCGACCCGCTCGCCGGGGCGCGGGACGGCCAGCGGGACGGCCTGGACCTTGGCCTCCTTGAGCAGGCGTTCGATCGGCTCGGACCACGGGTGCAGGCCCAGGTTGAAGGTGCACCAGTGGACCGGCACCAGCAGTCCGGCCCTGAGGTCCCGGTGGGCGAGGACGGCGTCCTCGGGGGTCATGTGGATGTCCGCCCAGGCCGCGTCGTAGGCGCCGATCTGCACCAGTGCGGCGTCGAAGGGGCCGTGCTGCTCGCCGATCCGGGCGTAGCCCTCGAAGTAGCCGGAGTCGCCGGTGTAGAAGACCTTGCGTCGGGGACCGGCGATCACCCAGGAGCCCCACAGGGTGGTGTTGCGGGTCAGGCCGCGGCCGGAGAAGTGGTGGGCGGAGGTGAGGGTGAGCACCAGCTCGCCCAGGGTGCAGGTCTCGTCCCAGTCCAGCTCGATGATCCGGTGCTCGGGGACGCCCCAGCGGCGCAGGTGGCCGCCGATGCCGAGCGGCACGGCGAAGGGCGCGGACTGGCTGCGCACCAGGCGCTTGACGGTGGCCATGTCGAGGTGGTCGTAGTGGTCGTGCGAGATCAGCACCGCGTCGACCGGTGGCAGCTCCTCCAACTCGACCGGCACCGGGTGCAGCCGCTTGGGGCCGACGTGGGCGGCGGGGGAGCAGCGGTCGCTCCAGATCGGGTCGAGCAGGACGCGCGAGCCCTCGATCTCCACCAGCGCGGAGGCGTGCCCGTACCAGGTGATCTCCACGCCCTCGGCGGCCGGGCCGGTCGCGGCGGCGGGGCGTACCGTGGGCACCGGACGGGCCGGGACGCGGCCCTCGCGCTGGAACAGCATCCGGCGGACGGTGTCGCGGTCGAAGTCCGGAGTGCTGTCGGCCCGGGCGAGGGTCGAGGGAGCGTTGTGGAACACGCCGTCGCGGTACTGCGGGGAGTTGCGGACCCGCTCCTCGCGCTCGCCGTCCGGGCGGCGCCCGAACGCCGCGGGCAGGTCGCGCAGCGACCAGGCGGTCGCGCCCAGGCCCGCCGCCAGGGTGGTGAGGGCGAGCAGTCGTCCGCGCCGGTGGGTGCTCCCGGGCCGTGCCTTGGTCATGCGCCCTGCCTTCGTTTCCTCGCCGGGACTCTTCGGGGAAGGGTACGGCCGGCCCCGGGGCGGTTCGCACCAGGGGGGCAACGGGCGCGCCCGCCCGTGTGGTTCCCGTACAGTCGCCCCGATCGCGGCGGTGCTCCGGCCTGCGGGGGACGGCCGGGAGGCGTCCGGTGCCGCGGGTGCGGATTGTCGGATTGCGACAGTTCCGCCGGTGCGGCGCTGTGGGAGCCCGATTGGCCGCCGCCGCCGACCGCCCGATAGCGTCACACCGCGTACGCATTCCGACGTACGCGCTCACACACGGAGAGAGGTGGATCGTTGAGCCGCTCGGTTCTCGTCACCGGAGGAAACCGGGGCATCGGCCTCGCGATCGCCCAGGCCTTCGCCGAAGCGGGCGACAAGGTGGCCATCACCAGCCGCTCGGGCGAGGTGCCGGAGGCGCTGGCCAAGTTCGACGTGCTCGCGGTGCGTTGTGACGTCACGGACGCCGCGCAGGTCGACGCCGCCTTCACCGAGATCGAGCAGAAGCACGGCGCGGTCGAGGTGCTGGTCGCCAACGCGGGCATCACCAACGACACCCTGCTGCTGCGGATGTCCGAGGAGGACTTCACCTCCGTCGTGGACACCAACCTGACCGGCACCTTCCGGGTGGTCAAGCGCGCGTCGAAGCTGATGATGCGTGCCAAGAAGGGCCGCGTGGTGCTGATCTCCTCCGTGGTGGGCCTCTCCGGCTCGCCGGGCCAGGCCAACTACGCCGCCTCCAAGGCCGGCCTGGTGGGCTTCGCCCGTTCGCTGGCGCGCGAGCTCGGCCCGCGCAACATCACCGTCAACGTGGTCGCCCCCGGCTTCGTCGACACCGACATGACCGCCGTGCTCAGCGACGAGCGCCGTGCGGAGATCGTCTCGGGCGTGCCGCTGGGCCGCTACGCGGCGCCCGCCGAGGTCGCCTCCACCGTGCGGTTCCTCTCGTCGGACGAGGCCGCGTACATCACCGGAGCCGTCATTCCCGTCGACGGCGGATTGGGCATGGGTCACTGATCATGAGTGGAATCCTCGAGGGCAAGCGGATCCTGATCACCGGCGTGCTGATGGAGTCCTCCATCGCCTTCCACGCCGCCAAGCTCGCCCAGGAGCAGGGCGCGGAGATCATCCTCACCGCCTTCCCGCGCCCGAGCCTGACCGAGCGGATCGCCAAGAAGCTGCCGAAGCCGGTCAAGGTGCTCGAGCTGGACGTCTCCAACCCGGAGCAGCTGGCCGGCATCGCCGACCAGGTCCGCGAGACCCTGCCGACCCTGGACGGCATCGTCCACTCGATCGGCTTCGCGCCGCAGGACGCGCTGGGCGGCAACTTCCTGGACACCCCGTGGGAGTCCGTGGCCACCGCGATGCACGTCTCGGCGTACTCGCTGAAGTCGCTGACGATGGCGCTGCTGCCGCTGATGCAGGACGGCGGCGCGGTCGTCGGCCTGACCTTCGACGCGCAGTTCGCCTGGCCGCAGTACGACTGGATGGGCCCGGCCAAGGCCGCGCTGGAGGCGACCAACCGCTACCTGGCGCGCTACCTGGGCGAGCGGGACATCCGCTGCAACCTGGTCTCGGCCGGTCCGCTCGGCTCGATGGCCGCCAAGTCCATCCCGGGCTTCGGCGACCTGGCCGACACCTGGAACCACCGCTCCCCGCTGAAGTGGGACCTGAGCGACCCGGAGCCGGCCGGCCGCGCCATCGTCGCGCTGCTGTCCGAGTGGTTCCCGAAGACCACCGGCGAGATCGTCCACGTGGACGGCGGTCTGCACGCCATCGGCGCCTGACCCGCTGAGCACGCCGCTGCCCGGCACCCCCGTGGAGGGGGTGCCGGGCAGCGGCGTTTCCCGGTGAGCGGGCGAGTCACGCCTCGGCGGTCGCGCAGGCGCCGATGGCGCGGCCGGCCTCGACCGAGGCGCGCTGGGCGTCGCCGTCCCGGATGGCGTCCCGGATGGTGTCGTGGCCGATGTAGCGCTCGGCGATCAGCTCGGGGCCGACGTCGTTGCGCAGGTGCTCGCGGGTGACCTCACCGAGGTCGGAGTAGACGGCCAGCAGCACGTCGTTGTGGGCGGCGGCCACCACGGCGTGGTGGAAGGCGGCGTCGGCCTGGACGAAGTCCTCGGCGTCGCCGGAGCGCCAGGCGGCCTCGCGCCGGTCGAGCGCGGCGTCCAGCAGGCCGAGGTCGCGCTCGGTGCGGCGAGCCGCGGCCAGTCCGGCCGCGGAGGTCTCCAGCGCCGCCCGCAGTTCGGCGACCTGCGCCTGGTCGGCGTCGGCGAAGCGGCGGTGCATCACCCCGGCCAGCTCGCTGGTGGCGAGCACGTACGTGCCGGAGCCCTGGCGGATGTCGAGCAGCCCGTTGTGGGCGAGGGCGCGGACGGCCTCGCGGACGGTGTTGCGGGCCACCCCCAGCTGTTCGACCAGGGCGGCCTCGGTGGGGATGCGCGAGCCGACGGGCCACTCCCCGGAGGTGATCTGGGCGCGCAGCTGCGCGATCACCTGGTCGGACAGCGGGGTGCGCCTCGGCGAGGACAGCGCCACGGGGACTCCTTGCGACTACGGGGTGGGTGGCCCCTGGAGGGAGGTGGCCGGTGGATGAACGGTCGGCACATCATGCCAATTCCAAGGTGCGTCAATTCATCCCATCATTCTATGATGGCGTGCATGCCTCCCGCAGCAGACACCACCACCTCCCCCCGAACCGAGGCCCGGCCGCAGACCGAGCGGCCCTCCACCTCCGCCAAGTACCCCGGCTGGCTGATCGTCCTCGCGATCGCCGCCGCCGCCGTCAACCTGCGCCCCGTGGTCACCAGCCTCGGGCCGCTGCTCGACTCCGTCCGCGCCGACCTCGGGATGAGCTCGACGCTGGCCGGACTGCTCGCCGCCGTGCCGTCGCTGTGCTTCGCGCTGTTCGGCTTCCTCGCCCCCGCGGCGGCCCGCCGGATCGGCCCGATCGCGGTGATCACGGCCGGCATGGGTGCCATCACGGCGGGCGTGCTGGCCCGCTCCTTCGCCGGCGGCACCGCGGTGTTCCTGCTGCTCACCGCGCTCGCGCTGGCCGGTGTGGCGGTCTCCAACGTGCTGCTGCCGGTGGTGATCAAGCGGTACTTCCCGGAGAAGGTCGGTCCGATGATCGGCCTGTACTCCATGGCACTGTCCGCCGGCACCGCCCTGGCCGCGTTGGTCAGCGTGCCGCTGACCAGTGCCCTCGGTGGCGACTGGCGCTACGGACTGGGCGTCTGGGCCGGCCTGGGTGCGCTCGCCCTGGTGCTCTGGCTGCCGGTGCTGATCGCCAAGCGCGAGCGCGGCGAGCGCGCCGGGAGTGCCGACGCCCCCGCCAAGCTGCCGATCACCCGCAGCCGCACCGCCTGGGCGATGGCCGGCTTCTTCGGCCTCCAGGCCACCGGCGCGTACGTGGTGATGGGCTTCCTGTCCAAGATCTTCCAGGACTCCGGCATCGACAAGGGCACCTCCGGGGCGCTGCTCGCGGTCACCATGGTGATCGGCGTGCCGGTCTCCTTCGTGCTGCCCAACCTGGCCGCCCGGCGCGGCGACCAGCGGCTGTTCGTGGTCGTGCTGGCCTCCTTCGGCATCGCCGGGTACGCCGGTCTGGCGTTCGCCCCGGCCGGGGCGCCGTGGGTCTGGGCGGTGCTGGTGGGGCTGTCCAACTGCGCCTTCCCGCTGGTGCTGACCATGATCGGGCTGCGCGCCCGGACCGCGGGCGGGGTGGCGCAGCTGTCCGTCTTCGCCCAGGGCGTCGGCTACCTGATCTCCATCCCGGGCCCGATCCTGGTCGGGTGGATCTACCAGGCCACCGGCCGGTGGTACGGGCCGCTGGGCTTCCTGGCGCTGCTGCTGGTGCCGCAGATGCTGCTCGGCCTGCGGGCCGCGCGGGCCCGGCACATCGAGGACGAGGCCGTCCACCCGGCCGAGCGGGTCAAGGCCTGACGAGAAGGCCCAAGGCCTGAAGGCCAAGCCTGAAGGCCAAGGTCCGAAGGTCAAGGCCGGACCAAGGCGGTGGGGCTGGCGGAGGACGGGTGTGTTCGGGGTGGGAGAATCCCGACATGCCCGTTCTCGACCCGAATCCCACCGACGGCCGCAAGCAGCTCGGCCGCATCGCCCTCGCCTTCGGCGCCATCGTGGTGCTGGTGGCGATCATCGCCACCGTCGCCGCCTCGCTGGGCTGACCCGTTCACACCGTTCGCCCCCAGGACCACCAGGGGAGTAGCGGCGACCGGGAGCGTCGCGCCCCCGGGCCGCTTTTCTGCCAAGCTTGCTGGGTATGAGCGCCGACACGCCCCGCAGGATCATCGTTCTCCGTCACGCCAAGGCCGACTGGCCCAACGGCGTGGACGACCATGAGCGGCCGCTGGCCGACCGGGGCCGCCACCAGGCCCCGGATGCCGGCCGCTGGCTGGCCGATTCCGGCATCAACCCCGACTTCGTGCTCTGCTCCACCGCCCTGCGCACCCGCGAGACCTGGAAGCTGGCGGC
Source organism: Kitasatospora sp. NPDC001683 (assembly GCF_053596495.1). Classification (NCBI taxonomy): domain Bacteria; kingdom Bacillati; phylum Actinomycetota; class Actinomycetes; order Kitasatosporales; family Streptomycetaceae; genus Kitasatospora; species Kitasatospora sp. NPDC001683. The sequence continues at coordinate 412 of NZ_JBSFGK010000118.1, read as the reverse complement.
GCACGAGCTGCCCAAGCGGCCGCGCAAGACGGTGTACGAGGACCGGATCTACGAGGCCAGCCCGGGCGAGATCATCACCGTCATCCATGAGACCCCGGAGGAGTACGCGGACCTGGTGCTGGTCGGCCACAACCCCGGCGTGCTGGGCCTGACCCAGGTGCTGGCCGGGGACGCCGGCGACCCGGACGCGCTGGAGCGGCTGCGCGTGGGCGGCTTCCCGACGGCGGCGATCGCGGTGCTCAGCTTCAGCGGCTCCTGGAAGGGCGTCGAGCCGGGGGTGGCCGAGCTGGTCTCGTACCACACGCCGCAGGACTGACTTCCACAGCACACGTGAGGGACCGGCATGCATGAGGGGCGTGGGGGGGGGGCGGCGCCGCGCCCGCGCAGGCCGGGGGGCGCCGCCCAAGATCAC
>NZ_JBSFGK010000117.1:0-20938 GCF_053596495.1 Kitasatospora sp. NPDC001683 | reverse complement strand
TCCCCACCTTGTGCGCAACCCGGCCGCCAGGCCACCGCCCCCTCCCGTTGAGGAGGCGCCACCGAGGAGTTCGGTGGCGGGCCCCGCTTCGTACGTCGTCCGGATCAGCCGGCGTCGAACTGGTCGACCTTGTACGGTCGGCTGCCCTGCGCCTCGGACTTGATGATCGAGGTGCGGTTCTTGAAGAAGCGGTCGGCGTCCAGGTCGTGCTCCTGGAGGAACTCCAGGGTGGCGGTGTGCACCGCGTTGAGCACCGGGACGGAGGCGTTGAGCGCGTTGTCGACCATGGAGCGGTTGTTCCAGGCGGTGGCGACCCAGGCGTGCCGCAGCCCGAAGGGTTCGGGCAGGCCGAGGCCGCCGCCGAGCCAGCCGAGCAGGCCGGGCATCCGGTGGAAGGGGGCGCGGACGGCCTGGCGGACCACCTCGTCGTTGTCGATCAAGGGGAGCTTGACGGTGCGCTCCTCCCAGAACTTCACCGTCTTGGCGATCGTCTTCTCCTTGTCCTTCGGCTTGTCGAAGAAGACGCCCTTGACCGGGCCGAGCGCGTAGCCGGCCACCGAGATGCTGAGCACGTTGGCGAGCAGGGTCACCGTGACGGTGAAGGTGATGACCAGCTTGCCGTCGTGGGTGATGAACTGGGTGGCCAGGTAGTGCCGGGGGCCGCCGGGGAAGGTCTGCTTGTCGGCGAGGCCCTGCACGGCGAAGTCGCGCATCCGCTCGCCGTCCATGTCGGCGCCGGCGGGGCGGCTGATCTCGTCGGCGGTCTCGCTGACGTCGAAGACCACCCACTGCTTGATGGCGACGTCGGGGATGCCGCTGTTGGCGACGTGGCTGACGCCGAGGCCCTTGAGGTGGGCGGAGATCCGGCGGACCAGGTCCCAGGGGTGGAAGGCGCGGAAGTCGACGTGGCCCTCGGCGGGGTGGAGGGTGTCGGCGAGGCGCCACTCGCCCCAGCGGCGGCCGGCGCCGAGGATGCCCTTGGGACCGGCGTAGTGGTGGATGTTGGTCTCCTGCTCGGCGTCCAGCCGGCCGAGCTTGTCGCGCAGGTCGTTGGCCTTCTTGTCCAGGTCGTCGCGGGGGACGGCCTTGGCGACGGTGGCGGCGACGGCGGTGCCCTCGACCAGATCCTGCCAGCGGCCGCGGAGGTCCTTGGCGGAGCGCTCGACGATCCGGCGGGCGAGGTACCAGCCGAGCACCGGGGCGAGCATGGTGATCCGCAGGTAGATGCCGAGGACGCCGTCCGCCGGGGGGCGGAGCAGCAGGACGGCGGCGAGGACGGCGGTGGCGATGAGGGCGAGGGCGCCGTAGGTGTCGGCGCCGCGGGTGTTGTCCCGCTTGAGCCAGGCGCGCAGTTGGAAGGCGCCGAGCCAGATCAGGGTGCCGGGGAGGAAGAGCAGGCCGGTGACGACGCTGACGGTGCTGAGCTGGCGGTCGCGGGCGTGGCGCAGTTCCTCGGCGGCGAGGCAGTGTTCGACGACCTGGCGGGTGTCGACGCCGAAGGAGGGGACGAGGGGTTTGCGGTCGCCGCCGAGGGCGCGGGAGATCAGTGCCTTGCTGAAGGCCTCGCCGACGTTGGGGCGGAAGAGGGCGAAGCGGCCCTTCTTCGCCGTGACGTCGGTGACGTCCGTGGCGAACTGGCCGATCTCGCCGTCGCGGTAGGCGGCCGAGGAGAGCGCCTGGGTGACGGCGGTCTGCGGGCCGGCGTCGGTCCGGGGTATCTGCGCACCCGGGGTCATGTCGAGTGTGGTCACGGTGGCGTCCCCTCCTCCCCTTGTCAGCGGCAGGTTACCGTGCCGTGGCACCCCCGCGCGGATGATCGTCTGAAGTACCGTGACGAACCGTCACGTTCCGGCCGCGCCCGGCCTGAGGGGCATGATGCCCGCTTTCGGCCGGGTCGATACCCGCCCGGGCCGCTCCGGTGGGGGTGGAGGAGGATGGACGGTGAAGCCGATGAAGGGGGTTGCCGTGAAGGATCCGGTGCTGGTTTTCGACGGGGACTGCGCGTTCTGTTCGTCCTGCGTGCGCTGGGGGGAGAAGTACCTGCGGCAGACGCTGGCCTCGGGGGGCTGGGAGGCGGTGCCGTTCCAGTTCGCGGAGCTGGCGGAGTTGGACGCGCTGGCGGGCGGCCGGGGTGAGGTGTCGGCCGAGCGGGCCGAGCGCGAGGTGCTGTGGGTGACGCCGGCGGGCCGGGTGTACGGGGGCGCGCAGGCGGTGGCGCGGGTGCTGATGCGCTCTGGGGGCGCGTGGGCGTACCTGGGTGCGCTGATGGCGCTGGGGCCGGTGCGTCCGGTGGCGGGTGTGGTGTACCGCTGGGTGTCGCGGAACAGGCACCGGATGCCGGGGGGTACGGCGGCGTGTGCGCTGCCGAACCGGAAGCCGGCTCAGTCGGTGTAGCGCTCGGCGAGGGCGGCGGGCATGGGTTCGTGGCGCAGGTAGGCGCGGGAGAACTCGGCGGTGCCGTGGGTGAGCGAGCGCAGGTCGACCGGGTAGCGGACGAGTTCGAGTTCCGGGACTTCGGCGCGCAGCAGGGTGAGGCCCTGGCCGCCGGTCTCGGTGCCCAGGACGCGGCCGCGGCGGGCGGAGAGGTCGCCGAGGACGGCGCCGAGGTACTCGTCGGGCAGCAGGATGCTGACGGCGGCGACGGGTTCGAGCAGGCGGATGACGGCGTGCTCGGCGGCGTCGCGCAGGGCGAGGGCGGCGGCGTTCTGGAAGGAGGCGTCGGAGGAGTCGACGGAGTGGGCCTTGCCGTCGGTGAGGGTGACCCGGACGTCGACGAGCGGGTAGCCGGTGGCGACGCCCTTGGCGAGCTGGGCGCGCACGCCCTTCTCGACGGAGGGGATGAAGTGCTTGGGGACGGCGCCGCCGACGACGTGTTCCTGGAACTCGAAGCCGGAGCCGGCCGGGAGGGGTTCGACCTCGAGGTCGCAGATGGCGTACTGGCCGTGGCCGCCGGACTGTTTGACCAGCCGGCCGTGGCCGGCGGCGGCGGTGCCGAAGGTCTCGCGCAGGGCGACCTTGGGTTCGACGGTGTCGACGTGGACGCCGTGGCGGGTGCGCAGCCGGTCGAGGACGACTTCGGCGTGGGCTTCGCCGGTGCACCAGAGGACGAGCTGGTGGGTGTCGGGGTTCTGTTCGAGGCGTAGGGCCGGGTCCTCGGCGCTGAGCCGGGTGAGGGCTTGGGAGAGCTTGTCGTCGTCGGCCTTGCTGTGGGCTTCGACGGCGATCGGCAGCAGGGGTTCGGGCAGGGTCCAGCTCTCGAGTTCGACGGGGTGGCCGGGGGCGTGGACGGTGTCGCCGGCCCGGGCGGTGGTGAGTTTGGCGGCGCAGACCAGGTCGCCGGCGACGGCGTGCGGCACGGGGCGCTGGAGTTTGCCGAAGGGACTGGTGAGGGCGGTGACGCGTTCGTCGTCGTTCTGGTCGGCGGTGTGGGCGGGGCCGACGAGGTGGATCCGGGTGTCGGGGCGCAGGGTGCCGGCGTACAGGCGCAGCAGGCTGATCCGGCCGACGTAGGCGTCGCCGGTGACGCGGATGACCTGGGCGGCGAGCGGGGCGTCGGGGTCGCAGGCGGGGGCGGGGCGGGTGCGTTCGGTGGGGTTCGGGAAGGTGTGGGCGATCAGGTCGAGGAGTTCGGCGGCGCCGAGGCCGCTCTCGCTGGTGGGGACGGCGGGGTGGAGGGCGCAGGAGAGGACTTCGCGGCGCATTCCGGCTTCGAGGGCGTCGGTGTCGAGGGGCTCGCCGGAGAGGTAGCGCTCCATGAGGGTGTCGTCCTGGCCGGAGATGGCCTCGACGAGGCTGTCGTGGGCGGGGCCGGTGTCGGGCAGGGGGGTGGCGTCGCCGTAGGTGTCGCCGGTGAGGAGGTCGACGCTGCCGTCGGGGTGTCCGTCGTGGAGGACGGGCAGGAAGAGCGGGCGCAGGGTGTCCGGGCCCAGGTCGAAGGCGTCGTGGCAGGTGGTGAGGATGTCGTCGAAGCCGGTGCGGGCGAGGTCGAGTTTGGCGACGGCGACGGCGCGGGGGATGCCCTCGGCGGCGCACTCGCGCCAGAGGGCGCGGGTGGGGGCGGTGACCGGGTCGGTGGCGGAGACGACGAAGACGGCGGCGTCGGCGGCGTGCAGGGCGGCGCGCAGGTCGGCGGCGAAGTCGGGGTGGCCGGGCGGGTCGATCAGGTTGATCTTGACGCCCTTCCACTCGAGCGGGAGCAGGGAGAGCTGGACGGAGCGCTGCTGCTGGTGCTCGATGTCCTCGTGGTCGGAGACGGTGGTGCCGTCGGTGACGCGTCCGGCGCGGCCGGTGGCGCCGGCGGCGAGGGCGAGGGATTCGGCGAGGGTGGTCTTGCCCACACCGCTGGAGCCGATGAGGACGACGTTGCGCAGGTCCTGCGGGCCGGTGATGGCGGGCGCCTGGCCGGCTCGTGCGGTGCTGCGGTCGGGCATCGGGGTCTCCTCCCGTGGCGCCGAGGCTGACTCCCGCAGTCTAGGGTCGGGTCCGGCGATGCGCGTGTCGGGTGACCGTCCGTGTGTGGGCGGTGGCCGGTGCGCCGTCCGGCGGTGCGTGCGCCGGAGCGTGTCTCGGGCGTGGCTACGATGGGTGCGCCGGGCGGGCTCATTCGTCCGGCCGTCTGCCGCCGTGTGCTGCGCCAGGCGGGTACCTGGGAGATCGGAGCGGCTGGGAAGGCCATGCTCAACAAATACGCGCGTGCCTTCTTCACACGTGTTCTGACCCCGTTCGCCGCGTTCCTGATCCGGTTGGGTGTGAGCCCGGACGCCGTGACCCTGATCGGTACCGCCGGTTCGGTGGCCGGTGCGCTGGTGTTCTTCCCGCGGGGGGAGTTCTTCTGGGGCACCATCACGATCACGCTGTTCATCTTCTCGGACCTGGTGGACGGGAACATGGCCCGTCAGCTGGGCCGGAGCAGCAAGTGGGGGGCTTTCCTGGACTCCACGCTGGACCGGGTCGCGGATGCGGCGATCTTCGGTGGTCTGGCGATGTGGTACGCGGGCAAGGGCGACAACAACCTGCTGTGCGCGGTGGCGATCTTCTGTCTGGCCAGCGGGCTGGTGGTGTCGTACACCAAGGCGCGGGCGGAGAGCCAGGGTCTGCCGTGTGACGTGTCGGGGCTGGTGGAGCGGGCCGAGCGGCTGGTGGCAAGCCTGGTGGCGGCCGGGGTCGCGGGTCTGCACGAGTTCGGGGTGCCGTACGTGGAGTGGCTGCTGCCGGTGGCGCTGTGGCTGGTGGCGGCGGGCAGCCTGGTGACGGTGTTCCAGCGGATGCTGACCGTGCGCCGGGAGGCGTTCGAGGCCGACCGAGTGGCGGCCGGGAGTTGACGGGGGGCGTCCTGCGGTGACGGACCGACTGGTGTACTGGGCGTACGCGCTGGGGTGGGGGGTGCTGAAGCACCTGCCGGAGCCGGTGGCGCGGTGGCTGTTCGACCGGCTGGCGGACTACGCCTGGCGCCGCCGCGGCCCGCGGGTGCGCCAGCTGGAGGCGAACCTGCGCCGGGTGCGTCCGGGGCTGCACGAGGCGGCGCTGCGGCGGTTGTCGCGAGCCGGGATGCGGTCGTACCTGCGGTACTGGATGGAGTCCTTCCGGCTGCCGGTGTGGAGCCGGGCGAGGATCGCCCGGGACGTCCGGGTGGACGGCTTCGAGAACCTGCGGGAGGTGCTGGAGTCCGGGCGGGGCGCGGTGATAGCGCTGCCGCACATGGGCAACTGGGACCTCGCGGGCACCTGGGTCGCGCAGCTGGGCTACCCCTTCACCACGGTCGCCGAGCGGCTGAAGCCGGAGCGGCTGTTCGACCGGTTCGTCGCGTTCCGGGAGGGCCAGGGCATGGAGGTCCTGGCGCTCACCGGGGGCGGGGTGAACGTGATCGGCACGCTGGCGCGGCGGCTGCGCGAGGGCAAGCTGGTCTGCCTGGTGGGGGACCGGGACCTCTCGGAGGCGGGCATCGAGGTGTCGTTCTTCGGTGAGCCGACCCGGATGCCGGCCGGTCCGGCGGCGCTGTGCCAGCGCACCGGGGCGGCGTTGCTGCCGGTGACGCTGTGGTACGACGGCCCGGTGATGCGCGGGATCATCCACCCCGAGGTGCCGGTGCCGGAGGAGGGCGACCGCAAGGCGCGGACGCTGGCGATGACCCAGGCGATGGCGGACGTGTGGCAGCGCGGGATCAGCGAGCACCCGCAGGACTGGCACATGCTGCAGAAGTTCTGGCTGGCCGACCTGCCGGCCCGCGACACGGCGCGTCCGGAGCCCGCCGCGGGGGCCGCGACCGAGCCCGCCGCCGGGGCCTCCGGGGCCTGAGCCCGGCCCGTACGACCTGTCCGAAGGAGCTTGAGGAACCCGTGAAGATCGGCATCGTCTGCCCGTACGACTGGGACGTCCCCGGTGGGGTGCAGTTCCACATCCGGGACCTCGCCGAGCACCTGATCGGTCTGGGCCACGAGGTGTCGGTGCTGGCGCCGGCCGAGGACGACGAGGCGCTGCCGCCGTACGTGGTCTCGGCGGGGCGGGCGGTGGCGGTGCCGTACAACGGGTCGGTGGCGCGGCTGAGCTTCGGCATCCTGTCGGCGGCGCGGGTGCGGCGCTGGCTGCGCGAGGGGCGCTTCGACATCCTGCACGTGCACGAGCCGGCCTCGCCGAGCCTGTCGATGCTGGCGGCCTGGTCGGCCACCGGGCCGATGGTGGGCACCTTCCACACCTCGAACCCGCGCTCGCGGGCGATGATCGCGGCCTCGCCGATCCTGCAGCCGGGGCTGGAGAAGATGCGGGCCCGGATCGCGGTGTCGGAGTACGCCCGGCGCACCCTGGTGGAGCACCTGGGCGGGGACGCGGTGGTGATCCCGAACGGGGTGGACGTCGGGTTCTTCGCGGGGGCCGAGCCGGACGAGCGCTGGACCGGGCGCGCGGCGGTGGGGGAGCCGGGCACGATCGGTTTCATCGGCCGGATCAACGAGCCGCGCAAGGGCCTGCCGACGCTGCTGGCGGCGCTGCCGAGGATCCTGGCCGAGCGGCCGGGGGTGCGGCTGCTGGTCGCGGGCAAGGGCGACGAGGAGGAGGCCGTGGCGGGCCTGGCGCCCGAGGTGCGGGGGCAGGTGGAGTTCCTGGGCATGGTGTCGGACCGGGACAAGGCCCGGCTGCTGCGCAGCGTGGACCTGTACGTGGCGCCGAACACCGGTGGCGAGAGCTTCGGGATCATCCTGGTGGAGGCGATGTCGGCGGGTGCCCCGGTGCTGGCCAGCGACCTGGACGCGTTCAAGCAGGTGCTGGACGGCGGGGACGCCGGGGAGCTGTTCCCGGTGGAGGACGCGGACGCGCTGGCCCGTACGGCGCTGCGGCTGCTGGGGGATCCGGGGCGGCTGGAGGAGCTGCGCAAGGCGGCCTCGCGGCACGTGCGGCGGTTCGACTGGTCGACGGTCGGTGCGGACATCCTGGCGGTGTACGAGACGGTGACGGCCGGGGCGGCGGCGGTGGTCGAGGAGGACGTGCGCAACGCCCCGAGCCGGAGATCGCGCCGGTGACGAAAGCGAGGAGCGTCCCCGGGGGCGGGCCGGGTGTCAGCGGCGTTAGGGTCGGGCCGACCGCACCACTGTGACCCATGGGGGAAACGATGCCGCAGATTTCCGTCGACTACTCGTCGAGCCTCGCCGGGACCTTCGACCGCCGGGCGCTGGGACTGGCGATCAACCGGCTGGCGGAGGAGACGATCGACGCCAAGCCGGAGTCGTGCAAGACGCTGTTCCGGCAGAGCGAGGAGTTGGTGGTCGGCACCGGCGGGCTGACCGGCGACGCCCAGGTCTACGTCGAGTTCCAGGTGTTCCCGGGCCGTACGCCGGAGGCGAAGGCGGCGCTGAGCGAGGGCGTGATCGCGCTGCTGGCCGAGCACGTCACCCCGCCGTCCGGGACCCGGCTGTTCACGGCGGTGAACATCGCGGACATCGACCGGGAGAGCTACCGCAACGCCAGCGTCCAGGGCTGACGCCGGCCGGGGCGGTCGGTGACACCCGGTAACGTAGCGGCCCGTGACTACCTGGATCTGGGCCGGCGTGGCCGTGGTGCTGTTCGGCATGTACCTGAGTTGGACGGCCGGCCGCTTGGACCGGCTGCACGCCCGGATCGACGCCGCGCGGGCGGCGCTGGACGCGCAGCTGGTCCGCCGGGCCTCGGTGGCGATGGAGCTGGCGACGTCCTCGCTGCTGGATCCGGCGGCCTCGCTGCTGCTGCTGGACGCGGCGCACGCGGCCCGGCAGGCCGAGGACGAGCACCGCGAGGTGGCGGAGAGCCAGCTGAGCCTGGCGCTGCGGGCGGTGTTCGAGGAGCCGGAGCAGGTGGCGGTGCTGGTGGCGGAGCCGGGCGGCGAGGAGGCGGTTCGTGATCTGACGGCCGCGGTCCGCCGGGTGCCGATGGCCCGCCGGTTCCACAACGACGCGGTGCGGGCTGCGCGGGCGGTGCGGGAGCACCGGCTGGTGCGGTACTTCCGGCTGGCGGGGAAGGCGCCGTTCCCGATGGCCTTCGAGATGGACGACGCTCCGCCGCCCGCCCTCACGCCCGAGGGTGCGCCAGCCTAGGCTGTCTCCGGACTCCCGCCTGCGGGGCGAAGACAGACCCTAGGCTGTCTCCGGATACGGCCCGTTTGTCGCATCCCGTCGTCCGGGCTGGACTTGGTGGCGCATGGTTGGGCCACTCGTTCCGCCTACCATAGGGCGATAGCACTGGTTCATCTTCGAGTGAGGTCTCACGTGTCCACCACCCCCACCACCGCAGACCAGCCGCAGATCGGTACCGCCCGGGTCAAGCGCGGCATGGCCGAGCAGCTCAAGGGCGGTGTGATCATGGACGTGGTCAACGCCGAGCAGGCGAAGATCGCCGAGGACGCCGGCGCGGTTGCCGTCATGGCCCTGGAGCGGGTTCCGGCCGACATCCGCAAGGACGGCGGCGTGGCCCGCATGTCCGACCCGAACATGATCGAGGAGATCATCAACGCGGTCTCCATCCCGGTGATGGCCAAGTCCCGCATCGGTCACTTCGTCGAGGCCCAGGTCCTGCAGTCGCTCGGTGTCGACTACATCGACGAGTCCGAGGTGCTGACCCCGGCCGACGAGGTCAACCACTCCGACAAGTGGGCCTTCACCACCCCCTTCGTCTGCGGTGCCACCAACCTGGGCGAGGCGCTGCGCCGCATCGCCGAGGGCGCGGCCATGATCCGCTCGAAGGGTGAGGCCGGCACCGGCAACGTCGTCGAGGCCGTCCGCCACCTGCGCCAGATCAAGAACGAGATCGGCCACCTGCGCGCGCTGGACCACAACGAGCTGTACGCCGCCGCCAAGGAGCTGCGCGCCCCGTACGAGCTGGTCAAGGAGGTCGCCGAGCTCGGCAAGCTGCCGGTCGTGCTGTTCTCCGCCGGTGGCGTGGCCACCCCGGCCGACGCCGCGCTGATGCGCCAGCTGGGCGCCGAGGGCGTCTTCGTCGGCTCCGGCATCTTCAAGTCGGGCGACCCGGCCAAGCGCGCCGCCGCCATCGTGAAGGCCACCACCTTCTTCGACGACCCGAAGATCATCGCGGACGCCTCCCGCAACCTGGGCGAGGCCATGGTCGGCATCAACTGCGACACCCTGCCGGAGACCGAGCGCTACGCCAACCGCGGCTGGTAATCGCTCCCTCCCCTTCGCCGGCCCGCCGCAGCGCCTCGGTGTGCGGCGGGCCGCGCCGCGTAGTTCCGTAGTAACGATCGATTGAGGTTGAAGACCGTGAGCACTCCCGTCATCGGCGTCCTCGCCCTGCAGGGCGACGTCCGCGAGCACCTGGTGGCGCTGGCCGAGGCCGACGCGCTCGCCCGTCCGGTGCGCCGCGCCGAGGAGCTGGCCGAGGTCGACGCGCTGGTCATCCCCGGCGGGGAGTCCACCACCATGTCCAAGCTGGCGCTGCTGTTCGGCGTGATGGACCCGGTGCGCGAGCGGGTCGCGGCCGGGATGCCGGTGTACGGCACCTGCGCGGGCATGATCATGCTGGCCGACAAGATCCTCGACGGCCGGGAGGACCAGGAGAGCGTCGGCGGCATCGACATGACGGTGCGCCGCAACGCCTTCGGCCGCCAGAACGAGTCCTTCGAGTCCGGCATCGCCTTCAAGGGCCTGGACGACGCACCGGTGCACGGCGTGTTCATCCGCGCCCCCTGGGTCGAGTCGGTCGGCGCGGGCGTCGAGGTGCTGGCCGAGCTGCCCGGCGCGGACGGCCCGGAGAGCCGGATCGTGGCGGTGCGCCAGGGCAACCTGCTGGCCACCTCGTTCCACCCCGAGCTCACCGGCGACCACCGCGTGCACGCCTACTTCGTGAAGATGGTCGAGGAGCACCTCGCCGGCGAGTAGGGCATCCGCGGCCGTGTGCGCCTTACCGGTGACGACACCGGTAAGATCTCATCTGTTTCATTTCCCTTTGGCGACGTAAAGGAGCTGGCGATGTCCGGCCACTCTAAGTGGGCTACCACCAAGCACAAGAAGGCCGTGATCGACGCCAAGCGCGGCAAGCTCTTCGCCAAGATGATCAAGAACATCGAGGTGGCGGCGCGCACCGGCGGTCCCGACCCGGCGGGCAACCCGACCCTCTACGACGCCATCCAGAAGGCGAAGAAGAGCTCGGTCCCGATCGACAACATCAACCGCGCCGTCAAGCGCGGTGGCGGCCTGGAGGCCGGCGGCGCCGACTACCAGACCATCATGTACGAGGGCTACGGCCCGAACGGCGTCGCCGTCCTGATCGAGTGCCTCACCGACAACCGCAACCGCGCGGCGTCCGACGTGCGCGTCGCGATGACCCGCAACGGCGGCTCGATGGCCGACCCGGGTTCGGTGTCCTACCTGTTCACCCGCAAGGGCGTGGTGATCGTCCCCAAGGCGGACGGCGTGGACGAGGACAAGCTGTTCGAGATCGTCCTCGACCAGGACCCCGAGGAGATCAACGACCTCGGCGACTCCTTCGAGATCGTCTCCGAGGCCTCCAAGATGGTCGACGTGCGCACCGCGCTGGTCGACGCCGGCGTCGACTACGACTCGGCCGAGGCCAACTTCCTCCCGAGCATGCAGGTCGAGCTGGACGTCGACGGCGCCCGCAAGATCCTCAAGCTGATCGACGCGCTGGAGGACAGCGACGACGTGCAGAACGTCTTCGCCAACTTCGACATCCCCGACGAGGTCGGTGCGCAGCTCGACGCCGAGTAACGGCACCCGTGATCGTTCTCACTGCCCGGCCCGGTGGTCCCAGGACCGCCGGGCCGGTGTCGTCGGCGGGGTTGTCGGACCGGGGCGGTAGCCTGCGGAGGTCGCCCGCCGAAGGGCGATCCTTCGCCGCGAGCCGAAGGGCGCGCCGGTGCCGAGAGTGACGAGCGACAAGCGACGAAGGAGCGCCGGAGCGTGGGGGCACCTCCCAGCCGCCAGGCTGGGGGAGAGCGTCGGCACCGGGTCGGAGCGCCCGGAGGCGAGTGGCGAGTCACAGAGAGGCGGGGCGTGACGTGCGGGTGCTGGGCGTGGACCCGGGGCTGACCAGGTGCGGGGTCGGCGTGGTCGAGGGCGCGCCGGGCCGGCCGCTGCGGATGGCCGGGGTGGGCGTGGTGCGCACGCCGGCCGAGGCCGAGATCGGGCAGCGGCTGCTGCTGGTCGAGCAGGGCCTGGAGAGCTGGCTGGACGAGCACCGGCCCGACCTGGTCGCGGTCGAGCGGGTCTTCGCCCAGCACAACGTCCGGACGGTGATGGGCACCGCCCAGGCGAGCGCGGTGGCGATGCTCTGCGCCACCCGGCGCGGCATCCCCGTCACACTGCACACCCCCAGCGAGGTCAAGGCCGCCATCACCGGCTCCGGCCGGGCGGACAAGGCCCAGGTCACGGCCATGGTGCAGCGGCTGCTGCGGCTGGACGCGCCGCCCAAGCCCGCCGACGCCGCCGACGCGCTGGCGCTGGCGATCTGCCACATCTGGCGCGGCGCGGCGACCAACCGGCTGCAGGCCGCCGTCCAGGCCGCCCGCTCCGCGCCCCTGGCAGCCGATTCCCTGAGAGGCAATTCCCTGAAAGGCACCGCTCCTGTGAAAGACACCGTCCGGTGATCGCCTTCGTGCAAGGGCCCGTGGCGGCCATCGCCTCCGGAGCCGCGGTGATCGAGGTGGGCGGGGTCGGCATGGCCGTCCAGTGCACCCCCAACACCCTGGCCGGCCTGCGGCTGGGTGAGCCGGCCCGGCTGGCGACCTCGCTGGTGGTCCGGGAGGACTCGCTGACCCTGTTCGGCTTCGCCGACGACGACGAGCGCGCCGTGTTCGAGATCCTGCAGGCCGCGCCGGGCGTCGGTCCCAAGCTGGCCCAGGCGATCCTCGGCGTGCACAGCCCCGACGCGCTGCGCGCCGCGGTGGCGGGCGGGGACGAGAAGGCGCTGGTCGCGGTGCCGGGCATCGGCAAGGCGAAGGCGGCCAAGTTGCTGCTGGAGTACAAGGACAAGCTGGGCGCCCCGCACGGCGCGGTGCCCGCGCAGAAGCCGATCGCCAGTGGCCCGGCGCCGTGGAGCGAGCAGCTGCACTCGGCGCTGACCGGCCTCGGCTACGCCCCGCGCGAGGCGGACGAGGCGGTCGCCGCCGTCACCCCGGAGGCGGAGGCGCAGCAGACCCCGGACGTCGGCGCGCTGCTGCGGCTCGCCCTGCGCGGCCTCAACCGCGCCCGCTGAATCCACCTGACGACCTGTCCGTTTGTCGACAAGGTCGACACGGTCGGTACCGCTGACACCGCTGACACCCCCTGGAGCCCGCGAGGATGTACGAGGAATCCGCTGACCGGCTGGTCACGGCCGCCGCCGACGGCGAGGACCAGGCGGTCGAGGCCGCGCTGCGCCCCAAGCTGCTGGACGAGTTCATCGGTCAGGAGCGGGTGCGCGAGCAGCTGTCCCTGGTGCTCCAGGCGGCCCGCAAGCGCGGCAGCGCGCCCGACCACGTGCTGCTGAGCGGTCCGCCCGGGCTGGGCAAGACCACCCTGTCCATGATCATCGCCGCCGAGCTGGGCGCCCCGATCCGGATCACCTCCGGCCCGGCCATCCAGCACGCGGGGGACCTCGCGGCGATCCTCTCCTCGCTCACCGAGGGCGAGGTGCTCTTCCTCGACGAGATCCACCGGATGTCCCGGCCGGCCGAGGAGATGCTCTACATGGCGATGGAGGACTTCCGGGTCGACGTGATCGTCGGCAAGGGTCCGGGTGCCACCGCCATCCCGCTGGAGCTGCCGCCGTTCACGCTGGTCGGTGCCACCACCCGGGCCGGCCTGCTGCCGCCGCCGCTGCGCGACCGCTTCGGCTTCACCGGGCACATGGAGTTCTACGCCCCGGTCGAGCTGCAGCGGGTGGTGCACCGCTCGGCCACGCTGCTGGACGTGGAGATAGACCCGGCCGGCGCGGCCGAGATCGCCGGGCGCTCGCGCGGCACCCCGCGCATCGCCAACCGGCTGCTGCGCCGGGTCCGCGACTACGCGCAGGTCCGGCACGACGGTGTGGTCACCGCCGAGATCGCCGGCCAGGCGCTGGACGTCTACGAGGTGGACGCCCGCGGCCTGGACCGGCTGGACCGCGCGGTGCTGGACGCGCTGCTGCGGCTGTTCGGCGGCGGACCGGTCGGTTTGTCGACACTCGCGGTCGCGGTGGGGGAGGAGGCCGAGACGGTCGAGGAGGTGGCCGAGCCCTTCCTGGTCCGCGAGGGCCTGCTCGCCCGCACCCCGCGCGGGCGGATCGCCACCGCCGCCGCCTGGCAGCACCTCGGCCTGACTCCACCGGTCCAGACCCCGCCGGTGCAGACCACTCGGGGCAGCGTGCCGCCCCAGCCGGAGTTGTTCCCGGCGGACGGAAGTTGACCGGTCTGGGCTGAACGGGTGAGAGATGGCCGCCGATTCCCGCCCCGGCCCGGTGCCGGGCCCCGTGGAGATGCCAGGGGAGAAGTCCGGGAAAACCGTGCAGGCGCAGGGTCGCCACTTTCGGCGGCAGGATGCGATGCTTGGCGTTGTCCGATCAGTTCGGGGTCGCCTAGACTCCGCCGGACCGCCCCTCTCACCCGACGGGCCGACCCATACCACACAGGCCGCCGGCCGGCGGCCCGTTAAGGACCCTGGCTGCAGTGAACTTCATCATCCTTCTCCTCCCGATCATCGCGATCGTGCTCATGTTCCGGTCGCAGAAGAAGCGCCAGGCGCAGATGCAGCAGATGCAGACGGCGCTGGAGCCCGGGGCGGGGGTGCGCACCATCGGCGGCCTGTACGCCCAGGTGAAGGCGGTCAACGACGAGACCGTCGAGCTGGAGATCGCTCCCGGCGTGGTCACGCACTTCACGAAGAGCGCGATCGCGGCCGTCCTGGACCCCCAGGAGTACGACGCGATCATCAACGGTCGCCCCGAGGACGACGAGCTGTCCGAGCCGGAGGCCGAGGACGCCGACGCCGCACCGGTCGAGGACAAGCCGCTGACGCTCACCAAGGACAGCGCCGAGAAGGGCGATGCCGAGGGCGGGGCTCCCGCGAGCAAGTAGTACGGACGGGCAACCCGCCCGTCCGCGCGGCGCAGTGCCGCGAGCCCACAGGACCTCAGGGCCGCAGAACCACCATGCCCCCGTCCCGCCACGAGCCGGACGGGGGTCCGGTCGGGGAGGTGGCATGGACAGGGAGAAACGAGCAAGGTGGCAACACCCAAGTCGCGCCCGCGCGACGGCTACCCAGGGCGGGCGCTGGCCCTCATCCTGGTCGTCACCGTCGGACTGGTCGCCCTCATGTTCGGGACGGGCAACACCAAGCCCCGGCTCGGAATCGACCTCGCCGGCGGCACCAGCATCACGCTGACCGCGAAGTCGACCGACCCCAAGGCGATCAACAAGTCCAACATGGACATCGCCACCGGGATCATCGAGCGCCGGGTCAACGGGATGGGTGTCTCCGAGGCGGAGGTCCAGACCCAGGGCTCGGACACGATCATCGTGAACATCCCCAAGGGCGGCGACAAGCAGAACGCGGCGGACCAGGTCGGTGCCACCGCGAAGCTGTTCTTCCGTCCGGTCCTGGCCGTGGCGCCCAGCGGCGTCACCCCGCCCGCGCCCACCGGCACCCCGTCCGCCGGGGCCTCCGGCAGCCCGAGCGCCGCCCCCTCGGGCAGCGCCACCCCGTCGGCCTCGGCCGGCGCGAGCTCCTCCGCCAGCCACGCGCCGACCGCCTCCGCGAGCGCCACCAAGCAGGGCCGCGCCGTCGGTGAGGCGCTGGCCGCCGAGGGCGCCAGCCCGTCGGCCGCCGCCACCGGCGCGAGCACCGCTCCGTCCGCCGCTGCCACCGGTTCGGCCACCCCGGCCGCCACCGGCGCGCCGAGCGCCGCGCCCACCCAGCCGAGCGCCGCCGACCTGAGCGCCGCGATGACCCAGGGCACCGTCCCGCCGGAGCTGCAGGCCGCCTTCGCGGCCCTCGACTGCTCCAAGCCCGATGTCCGCGCGGCCCAGACCGGCGCCGAGGACAAGGCCATGGTGGCCTGCTCCCAGAAGCCGGAGAACGGCTACTACGAGAAGCTGGCCCTCGGCCCCGTCGCCGTGAAGGGTTCGGACGTCTCCAAGGCCCAGCCGAGCCTGGACACCCAGACCGGCGCCGGCTGGCAGGTGCAGCTGCAGTTCAACAGCGCCGGCACCGACGCCTTCACCAAGGTCACCGGCCAGCTGGCCACCCAGACCCCGCCGACCAACCAGTTCGCCATCGTGCTGGACAACCAGGTCGTCTCGCACCCGCAGGTGAACGGCCCGATCCCGGGCGGCAGCGCGGTCATCACCGGCCGCTTCAGCCAGCCCGAGGCGCAGGACCTCGCCAACGTGCTGAGCTACGGCGCCCTGCCGCTGGAGTTCAGCAAGGGCGACGTCACCACCGTCTCCCCGGCGCTGGGCAGCGACCAGCTCAAGGCCGGTCTGGTCGCCGGCGCGATCGGCATGCTGCTGGTCGTCGCCTACTCCCTCGTCTACTACCGCGGCCTCGGCCTGGTCTCGATCGCCGGTCTGATCGTCTCGGCGGCCCTGACCTACTCGCTGATGAGCCTGCTCGGCGGCGCGATCGGCTTCGCGCTGAACCTGCCGGCGGTCTGCGGTGCGATCGTCGCGATCGGCATCACCGCCGACTCCTTCATCGTGTACTTCGAGCGCATCCGCGACGAGGTCCGCGAGGGCGCCCCGCTGCGCCCGGCGGTCCAGCGGGCCTGGCCGCGCGCCCGGCGCACCATCCTGGTCTCGGACTTCGTGTCCTTCCTCTGTGCCGCCGTGCTCTACGTGGTCTCGATCGGCAAGGTCCAGGGCTTCGCCTTCACCCTGGGTCTGACCACCGCGCTCGACGTCGTGGTGATCTTCCTCTTCACCAAGCCGCTGATCACGCTGCTGGCCCGGCGCAAGTTCTTCGCCGAGGGTCACCCGTGGTCCGGCCTGGACCCGAAGCGGCTGGGCGCCCGCCCGCCGCTGCGCAGCAGCCGTCGCCGTAGCTCCTCCTCTGCCGCCGTGAAGGAGGCCTGACACCGTGTCGCGCTTCTCCAATCTGGGCCACCGGCTCTACCAGGGCGAGGTCAGCTTCGACTTCGTCGGGCGCCGCAAGCTCTGGTACTCCATCTCCGGCGTGATCGTGCTGGTCGCGGCGATCGGCCTGGCCATGGGCCTGCACCTGGGCATCGAGTTCAAGGGCGGCTCGGTCTACACCGTGACCAAGCCGGGCCTGACGGTCTCGCAGGCCCAGGGCACCGCTGACGGCATCGTCTCCTCGCACCCACTGGTGCAGTCGACGGACAAGGACAAGGTCCGGATCCAGGTCAGCACCGATGAGCCGAAGAGCTCGGACGAGATCCGTTCGCAGCTCTCGCAGAAGTTCGGCGTGCCGCTGGACACCGTCGAGGCCCAGGTGATCGGCCCCAGCTGGGGCAAGCAGATCTCCGACAAGGCGCTCACCGGCCTGATCGTCTTCATGGTGCTGGTGACGGTCTACCTGGCGATCGCCTTCGAGTGGCGGATGGCGGTGGCCGCCCTGGTCGCCCTGCTCCACGACCTCCTGATCACCATCGGCGTCTACGCCCTGGTGGGCTTCGAGGTCACCCCCGGTACGGTGATCGGCTTCCTGACCATCCTCGGGTACTCGCTCTACGACACGGTCGTCGTCTTCGACACCGTGAAGGAGAACACCAAGGGGCTCACCAAGCAGAACAAGCGCACCTACAGCGAGGCGGCCAACGCGGGCCTCAACCAGACCCTGGTGCGCTCGCTCAACACCACCGTGGTGGCGCTGCTGCCGGTCGCCGCACTGCTGTTCATCGGCGGCGGCATCCTGGGCGCCGGCACCCTGAACGACATCTCGCTCGCGCTGTTCATCGGCCTCGCGGCCGGTGCCTACTCCTCGATCTGCGTCGCCACCCCGCTGCTGGCGCAGCTCAAGGAGGAGCAGCCGGACATGAAGGCGCTGCGCAAGCGCGTCCTGCAGCACCGGGCCGCGGCCGCCAAGGCGGAGGCCTCGGACGCGGTGCCGACGGACGTGGACGCGGACGAGGAGCAGCCGGCGGGTATGGTCGGTCAGCGCGGCCGGTCGGCCGGCACCTCGCGTGCCAAGGGCCGTCCGTCCACCAAGCGCTGAACCCGAACCTAAGGAACCCACCACCGTGACCACCGTCGACACCGCACTGGCCGAGCTGCTGAACAGCCGGATCCGGGACGTCCCGGACTACCCGAAGCCGGGTGTGCTGTTCAAGGACATCGCGCCGCTGCTCGCCGACGCCGAGGCCTTCGGCGCCCTCACCCGGGCGCTGGCGGACCGGGCGAAGGAGCTCGGGGCGACCAAGGTGGTGGGCCTGGAGGCGCGCGGCTTCGTGCTGGCGGCCCCGGCGGCCTTCGCGGCCGGGCTCGGCTTCGTGCCGATCCGCAAGCAGGGCAAGCTGCCCGGCGAGGTGTTCCGGCGTTCGTACGAGCTGGAGTACGGCTCGGCGACGCTGGAGGTGCAGTGCGACGCCTTCGCGCCCGGTGAGCGGGTGCTGGTGGTGGACGACGTGCTGGCCACCGGTGGCACCATCGGGGCCTCGCTGGACCTGGTGAAGGAGGCCGGCGCCGAGCTGGCGGGCGTCGTG
Organism: Kitasatospora sp. NPDC001683; assembly: GCF_053596495.1. NCBI lineage: Bacteria > Bacillati > Actinomycetota > Actinomycetes > Kitasatosporales > Streptomycetaceae > Kitasatospora > Kitasatospora sp. NPDC001683. The sequence goes on along the minus strand of NZ_JBSFGK010000117.1, from coordinate 2,827 downwards.
GTGCTGATGGAGCTGGGCTTCCTGGACGGCCGCGAGCGGCTGGCCGGGCACCTGGACGGCGCCCCGCTGGAGACCCTGGTCACGGTCTGAAGATCATGACGGAAGGACGGCGGTCGGATCATCCGACCGCCGTCCTTCCGTTTCCGGGCCCGGCCGGATGAACACCGGGCCGCCCGGCTCGGTACCATGAAGATTCATCCCCTCCCGGTTGTGCCCGGACGTCACGGGCCCGGCAGGGGTCGGCCCCGGTGCCCCGAGGAGTGTCCTTGCCCGACGAGGTTGTGCCCACGGCCGCAGCGGCCGCCCCCGAAGACCGTCCCACGCCCTCGGGGGCCACCCCGGCACGCCCGACGCCGACCTCCTCGCGCCCGATGGCCCCGCTCGGCCGCGCTTCCGGCACCGGCGGCGGCATGCGCGCCCGACTGGCCCGCCTGGGCGGCCAGCGCTCCAGCGTGCTCAACCCCGTCCTGGAGCCGCTGTTCCGCTCGATCCGGGCGAACGACCCCAAGGCCGACCCGGCGCTGCTGCGCGACATCGAGCGCGCCTACGCCGTCGCCGAGAAGTGGCACCGCGGACAGAAGCGCAAGAGCGGCGACCCGTACATCACCCACCCGCTGGCCGTGGCGACCATCCTCGCCGAGCTCGGCATGGACGCCCCGACCCTGATGGCCGGATTGCTGCACGACACCGTCGAGGACACCGACTACGGCCTGGAGACCCTGCGCAAGGACTTCGGCGACTCGGTGGCCCTGCTGGTCGACGGCGTCACCAAGCTGGACCGGGTCAAGTTCGGCGAGGCCGCCCAGGCCGAGACCGTCCGCAAGATGGTCGTGGCGATGGCCAAGGACCCGCGGGTCCTGGTGATCAAGCTGGCCGACCGGCTGCACAACATGCGCACGATGCGCTACCTCAAGCGGGAGAAGCAGGAGAAGAAGGCCCGCGAGACGCTGGAGATCTACGCCCCGCTGGCGCACCGGCTGGGCATGAACACCATCAAGTGGGAGCTGGAGGACCTCGCCTTCGCGATCCTCTACCCCAAGATGTACGACGAGATCGTCCGGCTGGTCGCCGAGCGTGCCCCCAAGCGGGACGAGTACCTGGCGACCGTCATCGACCAGGTCCAGGCGGACCTGCGCGGCGCCCGGATCACCGCCTCCGTCACCGGCCGGCCGAAGCACTACTACTCGGTCTACCAGAAGATGATCGTCCGGGGCCGGGACTTCGCCGAGATCTACGACCTGGTGGGCATCCGGGTCCTGGTCGACACCGTCCGCGACTGCTACGCGGCGCTGGGCACCATCCACGCGCGGTGGAACCCGGTGCCGGGGCGGTTCAAGGACTACATCGCGATGCCCAAGTTCAACATGTACCAGTCGCTGCACACGACGGTGATCGGTCCCGGCGGCAAGCCCGTCGAACTGCAGATCCGCACCTTCGACATGCACCGGCGGGCCGAGTACGGCATCGCCGCGCACTGGAAGTACAAGCAGCGCGCGGTCGCCGGGGCCTCCAAGGTCCGCACCGACACCCCGACCCAGGTCCGCAAGGACGACAAGGCCGGCGCCGTCAACGAGATGGCCTGGCTGCGGCAGCTGCTGGACTGGCAGAAGGAGACCGCCGACCCGGGCGAGTTCCTGGAGTCGCTGCGCTTCGACCTGGCCAGCAACGAGGTCTTCGTCTTCACCCCCAAGGGTGACGTGATAGCGCTGCCGGCCGGCGCCACGCCGGTCGACTTCGCCTTCGCGGTGCACACCGAGGTCGGCTACCGGACCATAGGGGCCCGGGTCAACGGGCGGCTGGTGCCGCTGGAGTCGACCCTGGAGAACGGCGACACCGTCGAGGTGTTCACCTCCAAGGCGGAGAACGCCGGCCCCTCCCGGGACTGGCTGGGCTTCGTCAAGTCCCCGCGCGCCCGCAACAAGATCCGCGCCTGGTTCTCCAAGGAGCGCCGCGAGGAGGCGATCGAGCACGGCAAGGAGGCGATCGTCCGGGCGATGCGCAAGCAGGGCCTGCCGATCCAGCGGATCCTGACCGGCGACTCGCTGGTCACCCTGGCCCACGAGATGCGCTACCCCGACATCTCCTCGCTCTACGCCGCCATCGGCGAGGGGCACGTCGCCGCGCAGAACATCGTCCAGAAGCTGGTCCAGGCGCTCGGCGGCGAGGAGGGCGCGACCGAGGACCTCGCCGAGACGGCCACCCCGACCCACGACACCCGCCGGGCGGTGCGCCGCCGGGCCAAGGGCGACCCGGGCGTGATCGTCAAGGGCGTCGAGGACGTCTGGGTCAAGCTGTCCCGCTGCTGCACCCCGGTGCCGGGCGACCCGATCGTCGGCTTCGTCACCCGCGGCAACGGCGTCTCGGTGCACCGCGCGGACTGCGTCAACGTCGAGTCGCTGAGCCAGCAGCCCGAGCGCATGATCGACGTCGAGTGGGCGGCCACCCAGTCGTCCGTCTTCCTGGTGGCCATCCAGGTCGAGGCGCTGGACCGCTCCCGGCTGCTCTCGGACGTCACCCGGGTGCTCTCCGACCAGCACGTGAACATCCTGTCGGCGGCGGTCCAGACCTCCCGGGACCGGGTGGCGATGAGCCGCTTCACCTTCGAGATGGGCGACCCGAAGCACCTGGGCCACGTGCTCAAGGCGGTGCGCGGCGTCGAGGGCGTGTACGACGTCTACCGGGTCACCTCGGCCCGCAAGTGACCACGGCATGGGGAAGGCCCCCGGGGAGCACCTTGGATTCCAGGGGTCGTCGCAACACCACTTGGTTTTAGGTGGTGAGTAGATCACGTAGACGCTCGGCTGGGGTATCCCAGTCGAGCGTCTTG